>JBHHXL010000040.1:0-20672 GCA_046757065.1 Anaerolineae bacterium | reverse complement strand
CTGTTATTGAAAATTGACATCGCTAAAACTCCGTCGTCAAAAACTTCGTTTCCAAGGGTGTGTCCGACATTTTAGGAGGACCGGGGGGTGTGGGGGGTGTCCCCCCGTTTCGCGTCCCCCCTGTGTTTTCCAAAAAATTTGGACGCACCCGTTTCCAACGCATCTAAGAAGCTGTCTGAAAAGTATTTGACAGGGCAGGTGACCGGCACTTTTGCGGTGAAATTCGTGAAATTCGGCCCTATTCTATCCCGGGTTTGAACGTTTTTAAGTGCCGGTCACCTGAAATCCGACTTTTCAGACCGTCTCTAAAGAAGGCCGATGCTCCGGTACCAATCGAGGGTCTGCCGAACTCCTTCCTCAACGGGGGTGGGGCAAAAACCCAGTTCCCGCCCGGCCTTGCTGCTGTCCACACGCCAATCCTTGAAGACGTAAGGGGCCAGGTTGAGAGGGTAATAGGGCTCGCGTCCGGTCCAACGCGAGAGCCACTCCAGGAGGCGGGCGGCGTTGAGCATCACCCAGGTGGGCATATTGAGACGCCAGTTTCGCCTGCCGGCCAGGCGGCTGATAATCCGGTTGAACCGCCGGTGGGAGATACTGGGGCCGGAGACGTTGTAAATTTCGCCCGGACGGCCCCGGTGCAAAGCCGCTTCGATGGCCTGGGCCGCATCGCCCACAAAGCAGGGGAAGGTGATGTGGCGGCCGTGTTCTACCTGGATGCGCCATCCTCGCAGGAATTCCTCGAAAAAGAGCCGGTTCAGAGCGTAGTGCCCCCACGGGCCGTAAAGCGCCCCCAGGCGCAGGACGATGACCGGCAACTGCTGGTCACGATAAAAACGCAAGGCCAGTTGTTCGGCGCGAAGTTTCGTCCGCTGGTAATCGTCGGCGGGATGGCAGGGGGTCGTTTCATCAATGACGATGTTGTCCGGCGGCGGTCCAACCACGGCCACGGTGGAGACGTAAACAAATCGCTTCACGCCTGCTGCCAGAGCGGCCCGCAACATATGCTCCGCACCCAGGACGTTGGTTTGCTCAAACAACTGCCTGGAACCCCAAAAACGAAAAACCGCCGCGGCGTGAATGATGGATTCACAACCATGCACCGCTGCCAACACCGAGTCGTAATCGGTTACATCGCCGTATGCAACCTCAGCCTTAGCCAGGAAATCTGTGTCGCTGCCGGGCCGAACCAGGGCTTTTAAGGGGTAGCCCTGATTTAGAAGCCGCTGGCATAAGTTCCGTCCCAAAAAGCCGGTTGCCCCCGTGACAAGGATCAATGCTTGCTAACCTTACAAGCCATCGATCAGATCGCTTAAGCCTAAGGCGGCCAGCTTCTCGGCTGAGGGGAAACCCGTATCCCAATCCCAGTCACGATACCGGTAGTATTCGCGCAGCATTGCCTGCCAATCGGGCACATAGCCTTCGGCCCCTCCCTCCTCCAGGGGGATGTTCCACAGAGCCGGAAAGACCTCGTCCCGGCGGGGGTTTAGCCCAAATCTGAGATTGAGCAACCGCTTCAGGTTGAAGATGCGCTCTCCGGCCAGCAGCAGATCATCCAGGGCAAGGTCGTCATCCCCCCAGGCAGCCCGGAACTGCTCCACCAATTCAGCGGTCGGCACATTGACGAAGAGGCAGCAACCGCTGGCATCGACCAGGGCGCGATAATTCTGGTGCCGGGCTACCAGCGGCGCTTTGCCCGCCTCGGCGCGGTGATCATCGACCTCAATACCCAATTCGGCGAACGTGTGGCCCGCCTCCACAAAATAGAAATCGCTTTTGTTGTGGCACGCGCCCCGGGGCGAGGTGAGATAAACGAGGGCCATCCCGCTCAACGCCCGAGGGTCGTGCATACCGGGGTCCAGACCATTGATTTGAACGGCCAGGCCAGGCTTCTGGTAACGGCGCTCCACGGCCCGGCTGCCATCCGCCAGCAAATCGCCGCAGCCCTGGCGGTAGGCGATCTTTTGGATGAGCGCCGCTACCCCCTCCGCATCGCCCCAGGCCAGTTCCAGGCCGTCGAAATCGGCGTCCTGCAGACCCTCGTGGTGGCGCAGGAACAGAGCCAGGCCGATGACCCCGCCGGTGCTGATCGTATCCAGCCCCAGGCTATCGCACAGATAATCGAGCCTGGAGACGGCGGCCAGATCGCCGATGAGCAGGTTGGAGCCAAGCGAGCCGACCGTTTCGTGTTCCGGGCCGTCGGTTTTCGGCGTGCGGTGCGGCCCATCGCTGATCTCAACCTGGCTGCCGCACTGCACCCAGCAACCCCAGCAGCCGGTGCTGCCGGTGCGAATGGTTTCGGCGATCCAGGCCCCGCTGAGTCTGTGAGTGCCCTCAAAGAAGCCCTGAGACCAGTAGCGGGCCGGCACCCCGCCGATCATCTCCCAATATTCCAGGCCACCCGGCGTGCCCAATTCCTTCAAAATCTGCACGGCCATATCCTCTTGCACCTGCGCCAGGGCGCGCCGGGCCGAAGCCTTGAACCGCTTCCGGTCGGCCAGAGGGAGGGCCCCGCTTCCCCGGATGGCGATGGCTTTGAGATTCTTGGAGCCCATAACGGCCCCCATGCCGGTGCGACCGGCCATGCGGCCTTCGCCGTTCATAATGGTGGCAAACCGAACCAGATTCTCTCCAGCGGGGCCGATGCAGGCCACCCGCGCCCGGGGGTCGCCCACCGCCGCCTTCACCGCTTCCCGGGTCTGGTAGGTGTCCAATCCCCACAGATGCGCCGCCGGGCGCAATTCGGGGGACTGGCCGGCGCGCAGCCAGAGATAGACCGGCGTCTCGGCCCGGCCGGTGAAGATGATACCATCGTAGCCGGCCCGTCGCAACTCGTGGCCGCTGAACCCGCCGATATTTGCCTCGCCCCACAGGTTGGTCAGGGGCGAGCGGGCGCAAAAGCTATGGCGCGAGCTGGAGGGGGTGGATGTGCCGGTCAGCGGGGCGGTCATCATAATCAACGGGTTATCGGGGCCGAGGGGGTCGGTCTGGCCGCCGGTCATATCGAAAAGATAGCGGGCGGCCAGGCCGCTGGCGCCGATAAATTGCCGGGCCCAGTCCATATTGAGCGGTTCATCGCGACAGGTTTGCCGGGTCAAATCGATGTAGAGAAGTTTGCCGAGGTAGCCGTGCACGTGGTCCTCCAGAGGTTATTGAACGAATCTAAGGGCCTGCTAGCGGCAACGGCGACGGCTGAGGCATCGATTTCAGGGGAAGAAAGACGGTGAACGTAGAGCCTCGATCCACCTGGCTTTCGACCGTGATTCGCCCGTTATGTCGCTCGACGATGGCGTGCGCCGTGAACAAGCCCAGCCCGAGGGCCTTACCCGTCTGCTTGGTCGTGAAAAATGGGCGAAATAGCTGCTCATAATCGTCAGCTGGAATGCCAATGCCGTTGTCGCTGATGCTGATGAACACTTCGCCCGGTCGCTCTGCATCCTGGGCAACGTGGATTCGAACCTGGCCGGCGCGCTCCGCAGCCAGGATGGCATCGCGCGCGTTCAGCAGGAGGTTCATCCAGACCATCTTCAGATGACTGCTGCTGGCAATGAGCGAGGGCTGGCAATCGAACCGCCGCGCGACCGCTATCTCTTCCCGCTGGAGCGGATGGGCCACCAGGGCCAGAGCGCCCTCAATGTTGTGGACCAAATCGACCTGGTTGAAGAGATAGGTTTCCTGGTTAGAAAACTCAACCAGGTTGGCGACGATGCGCTGGATGCGTTGGCCGGCCTCAAAGATCGCCTGGGCTAAATCTCGCCGCTTCGGATCGGCTGCCTTATCCATCAATATGATCTGGCTGTTAGCCACGGCGACCGTCAGCGGGTTGTTGATCTCGTGGGCCACGCTTGTTGCCAGTTGCCCCAGCGCGGCCAGATTGGCCGATTGGAAGAGCGAAGCCTGCAACTGCCTGCGCTCCGAAACATCCTGGGCGAAGACCACCACCCGGGCGATCTCTTGTTGCGGGTTGCGGACGGGATAAAGCTGTACTTCCCTGTCCTTGAACATACGCGCCGTGCTGATCTCCGCCGGCGACCATTGCAGGGCCCGTCCCCTGGCAAAGACCTCCCGGATGTTTTCAAGTAATTCCGGCGCGGCCTCGGCCCAGCCCAGGTCCGCGCAAGTTTTACCCTCAATTTCGGAAACGGTCTGCTTCAAGCGGGTTGCTTCGGCCTGGTTGACCATCAAGACGGTTAAGGTCTTATCAACCACATACAGCCCATCGGTGAAGCCATCGAATAGGGCTTGCAAGATATTGCGATGATCCAAAATCTTCTCCCGGCTCTGCGAAAGATCGACATAGGCCGTGGAAAGGTTTTGGAACAGCCGGGCGTTCTCGATGGCAATGGCCGCCTGGTCGGCAAAGGCGGCCAGCAGATCAACCACAGGCGGCGTGAAAGCCCCCGCCCGGCGGTGTCCAAGACAAAGGGCCCCCAACACTTTCCCCTCCGTGGATAGGGGCAGGGCCAGCCAGGACGGGAGCGCGTTGTTATCCTCCGGGGACGCGGCTGCCTCGGCCAGAATGTGTTGGCCGGTTGTCATCGCCTGATGGCTCAATTCTTCAAGGGCGGTGGCCTGGGCCGGATCGACAGGGGGCAGCGCAGATAAGGCGCTGGCAAAATCCTGGGAGTTCGACAGGACAATGCGGCAAACGTCGGCCTGGCTCAAGACGCAGGCGTGATGGTGGATAGCCAGAATCGCGTCTTGCGGATTGATAGCGCGGCTGACGGCCAACCGGGCGCGGTGAAGCGCCTCAAGTTGGGCCTCTCGCTGCCGGGCTTCCTCCAGATTGGGTGATTGGGATTGCATATCCAGGGTCTCGCCAGGGCAAGTCATCAAGTTGAGATGAAGAAGCGCCCGCCTCCAACGCCAACCGGGGGGGACGGCCTTAACTCACCCCAGGCGGAGGCATCATATAGCCGTGACGCGGCACCGTTTTAATCAATGCCGGCTTGCTTGGATCACGTTCAATTTTGGCCCGAATGTTTTTGATGTGCATCCGGACCAGGTCGGGGCTGCCGGTGTCGGAGGGATAATCCCACACTTCTTGCAGCAGCCGATCGCTGGTGAAAATCTCGCCCGGATGGCTCATGAAGTGGTAGAGCAGGTCAAATTCAACCGGGGTTAAATGAACCGAGCGATCACGGGTTACCAGCTCAAAGGACTTGCAATTGAGGCGCAGATCGCCCACATGGATGATGATCTCTTCGTTCCCCTCGTTTTCGGTCTCGGCTTCTCTATGGCTGACGCGCCGCAAGAGCGCCTGAAGACGCAGCAACAGCTCGCGTATGTCAAAGGGCTTGCTCAAATAGTCGTCGGCGCCCACCTCAAAGCCTTCAATGCGCGACTCCACATTGTCCAGGGCCGTTAGAAATAGGATGGGGACCTCGGATAACAGCGGATCGTTTCGCAGCCGCCGGCAGACCTCGTAGCCATCCATTCCCGGCATACGCACGTCGAGTATGACCAGGTCGGGTCTTAAGCGCCGGGCAACTTTCAGGGCCGCAACCCCGCTGTAAGCCAGAGTCACTTTGTATATATCTCGCAAAGCATGTTCGATTGTTTTGGCAATGTGTTCCTCGTCATCGACAACGAGAATATGCTTCATCCCCAAAAACCCTCATCCCAACAACTTACCATTTACCCAACATTGCTATCCCCATGATAGCCATTGCAGCCAAGGATGTCAACAGGGATTTGCGCATCCAAAATGCGCTCAGGTTGACGCTTCGGGGAGCTTCGGGTAAACTGGGTTTAAGACAGACCGTATAACAGGCAAGCAATGTGATCAACCCGTGGCGCGCCTTCGACCTGGTGTTCTTTGATTGCGATAGCACCCTCAGCCAGATCGAAGGCATTGACGAACTGGCCAGATTGAAAGGGCTGTTCAACGAAGTTCAGCGCCTGACCAACGCCGCGATGGACGGCGAGGTGCACCTGCAATCGATTTACGATCGACGGCTCCAGCTCCTGCGTCCATCTCGCGGCGAAATGCGCCGCCTGGAGCGCCTCTATCGTCAGCATATCGTTCCTGACGCCGCAGAGGTGTTGGCGGCGCTCCGTTTTCTGGACAAGGAGGTCTTCATCGTCAGCGGCGGGCTGTTCGAAGCCGTAGCGCCCTTTGGCGAATGGTTGGGCGTGCCGGCGGACCACGTTCGCGCCGTCGAGGTTAGTTATGATGTCTTGTCCGGCGAGTGGTGGAATTACGAGCAGGACCGTTGGGGCCGGCGTCTGGATGTGCAATACCTGGACCACAACGGCGGGCCGCTGGTTGAGACGCAGGGCAAAGCCGATGTCGTGCGTGACCTCCGGGGCGAGCGGGTTGGCCGCAGCGTGCTCGTCGGCGATGGCGTGAGCGACCTGGCGGCCCGCCCCGAGGTGGACCGCGTGATCGGCTTTGGCGGGGCGGTTCGCCGCGAGCGCGTGGCCGCGGAAGCCGACATTTTCATCGATTGCAACAGTTTAGCGCCGGTGCTGCCCCTGGTGACCTCGCCGGAGGAGCGCGCCTGCCTGCTGGCCTCGACCCACGAAGCGTTGTTAAAACGAGGGCTGGCCCTTCTTGCCACAGACCGCGTTAAATTCCGGGAAGAAGCCCATCGCCGAAGAGCGTTAGCCGGGGCAGAGGGGTCGCCGTAATTCACGAATGACCCATATCCCATCAAAGGGCTTGATTTCGTCATTATGTAACTACTCAGCCTGGGCAGTTGGCGATGATTTACACCGGGAGATTGGTTATTAGTTATTGGAGATTAGGCCAAATCTCCAATCTCTAATCTCCGGTTTCTCAAGCATATTATGCGTCCCGGCTGAGTAGTAACGTCTAAATTTAATTGCCGAATACTCTCGATTTCCGAACTGAGTTACATAAGAAAGACCATCATGTTCAAGATTCTCATTACGGATAAACTCTCCCAACAGGGTCTGGCCCGTCTGGAGGAAGCGACTGACGTTGTCTTTGACATCGTCACGGGCTTGAGTCTCGACGACTTGCTTGAGCGAATCCCGCCCTACGACGCCCTCATCATCCGCAGCAGCGTCCGCATTACCGAAGAGGTCCTGGCGCGCGCCGGTAGCCTGAAAGTGATCGGGCGGGCAGGGGTTGGCATCGATAATGTGGACCTCAACGCGGCCAGCCTGCGCGGGGTGATGGTGATGAACACCCCGGACGCCAACACAATCGCCACGGTGGAGCACACGATAGCGATGCTGCTGGCCCTCTGCCGTCATTTGCCTCAGGCGCACCAGGCACTGAAAAGCGGAGGCTGGGACCGGCACGCTTTTGCCGGGACGCAACTGTACCGCAAAACCCTCGGCGTGATCGGCCTGGGGCGCGTGGGCAGCCGGGTAGCCATCCGTTGCCAGGCTTTCGGGATGAAGGTGCTGGCCTACGATCCTTACATCGGCGACGACGTGGCACGGGAACTCAAGATAAAACTGGTGGACCTCGACGAACTGCTGGCCCAGTCCGATTTTATCAGCCTGCATACCGCCCTGACGCCCGATACCGAGGGGCTGATCAACGCCGCCCAGATCGCCCGCATGAAGGATGGCGTCCGTCTGGTCAATTGCGCCCGGGGCGCGCTCATCAACGAGGCCGATCTGGTGGAGGCGCTGCGGTCGGGGAAAATGGCCGGGGCGGCCCTGGACGTTTTCGCCGAAGAGCCGCTGCTCCCAGACAGCCCCTTGCGCGAGCTGGATAACGTGATCCTGACGCCGCACCTGGCGGCCAGCACCGTCGAGGCCCAGCGAGATGTAAGCACAAAAATCGTAGACCAGGTTTTGGATGCCCTGCGCGGGGTCGATTTCCGCAATACGATCAATATGCCGGTCATCGACCCCAAAGTTTTCCGCGAGTTGCAGCCATACCTGCAACTGGTTGAAAAGGTTGGCAGCTTGCAAACGCAACTGGCCGAGGGGCGAATCGCCCGGGTCGAGGTTGAGTTCAAGGGCGAAGCCATCAGCGACCACGTGAAGCCGCTGACGGTGGCGTTGCTCAAGGGCCTGCTCGATCCGGTTCTCGAAGAACGGGTGAACTACATCAACGCCCCGCACCTGGCCCGGCGCCGGGGCATCACCGTCTCCCAAACCCGGGGCCGGGAAACGCCTGATTACCCGAATCTCATCTCCTGTCGCGCCCTGTGGGAGGATGGCCAGCGGGTGATCGCGGCCACGCTGTTCCATCGCAACGAGCCGCGCATTGTGCAAATCGATCAGTACCGGATGGATGCCCGTCCGGCCGGCCATCTCCTGGTCGTGTCCAGCCGGGACATACCGGGGGTGATCGGCAAATTGGGCACAATTTTGGGCAGTCACGGCATCAACATCGCCGCCTGGCGCTATGGACGGACCGCTCCCGGCGGCGACGCGCTCTCTCTGCTGGGCATTGACTCGGAAGCCACGCCCGATGTGATCGCTGAGCTGGAAGCCTTCGAGCCCGTCTATGAAGTGAAACGGGTTAAACTGTAAGTGTGTTGGGAAGGTGATAAATCGATGAAGATTGCGCTTTTAGGCGGGGCGGGTATTATTGGCCGGGTCATCGCCAGGGACCTGGCCCTGACCGGCGAAGTTGATGAGGTCATCGTGGCCGATCTGAACCGGGATGGGGCGCAGGCGGTGGTGGATAGCCTGAACGACCGGCGATTCCGGGCCGCCGCTGTGGACGTCACCGACCGGGCCGGTCTGGTGGCTCTGCTGGCCGGGGCGGACTGCGCCATCAACAGCGTGCAGTACTACTTCAACCTGGAGGTGATGCGGGCCTGTCTGGAGGCCGGGTGCCATTACCTCGACCTGGGCGGGCTGTTCCACACCACCCGCAAGCAACTGGTGCTGCACGACGCGTTTCAAAGCCGGGGGTTGACCGCGATTTTGGGCCTGGGCTCCTGCCCCGGCATCGCCAATGTTCAGGCGGCGCTGGCCGCCGCACGCTTCGATACGCTCGAGGCGATCAAAATCTATAACGGCGCTACGACCGACAGCGCCGACTCCCTGGCCTGGGCTTACTCCTTGGATACGATCCTGGACGAGATGACGCTGCGGCCCGTCGTTTTTCGGGCGGGAAAATTTGTTGAGTGCGAGCCGCTGAGCGAGGAAGAGCCCTTTGCCTTTCGACCGCCCATCGGCACGGTCAAAACGCACCTTTCGCTTCACTCCGAGGTGGCCACGCTGCCCCTGGCCTACGCCGGCCAGGGCCTGACCGAGTGCTTTTTCAAGATTCACTTTTTCGGCTACAGCGAGGCCGCCTTTCGCCGGCTGCAATTCCTGACCGAGATCGGTCTGGCCTCCACTGAGGCGGTGACCGTGCGTGGCCAGACGGGGCAGGGCCAGATAGAAACGGTGCAGGTGCGCCCGCGCGAGGTGCTGCTGAAAGTACTGGCCCAAAGCCAGGCCACCAAAAGGGGGGAAAACCCCGGCTTCAAAGACATCGCCACGGTCGTTACCGGCCAAAAGGACGGCGCGCCGCTAACCGTCCGGGTCGATACGACCGCCTGGCCCCATCCCGACTATGGGGTGAGCGGCGGGGCGCTAGGGGTCGGCGTGCCGCCGGCGGTGGTCGCTCGCTGGCTGGCGGCCGGCCAGGTGGCCGCCACGGGCGTCCACGGCCCGGAGACGAGCGTCGATCCGGCCCGCTTCTTCGCCGCTTTGGCCAGCCGCCGCATTCAAACCGAGATCACGGTCACGACAGAGTTCAGATAGCAGACAGCAGAATGCAGAATGCAGAATACAGATAACAGACGACAGATTGTCGTTGTTTGTCAGATTGGTTCAATCTCGGAGATGGAGCCGCACAAAACCATCAATTTGGTCTTTCCATACAATTGTTTAATCAACAACACCCAAGAGGGGGGACCACCACAATTTGGCCTTTCCATCAATTTAGCCTGAACCCAACAATACAGGTAAAATCTGAATTCTGAATTCTGAATTCTGTTGTCTGTAATCTGTTGTCTGTAATCTGTTTTGCACCGGGGGTTTTCTATGCCAGTCTCTCGTTCCGATGCGCGCCGGTTGGCAACCGACGCGATGAACATAGGCGCCAATGTGTTACGAGGAACCCTGTCTGCCAACGGCTCGGAAGTCCTGATCGGAGACACGCCCTTGAAGGACTGGCTGATACAACACGCGGGACGGGAAGTAGTGTTGATCGCAGCCCGGGTGGCCCTGGTCAGCGAAGAGCCGGAGCCGATCACCTGTCCAACTTGCGGCTATGACTACATCGGGGTGAAATGCCCGCACTGCGCCTCGGCACGGGCTCGCCTGCGGGGGGGATAAGGTTATTTGATGTACTTCAGCAACTCGCGCGAGGTCTGGCGAGTCTGGTGTCTCAAAATACCCAGGGGCAGATGAGAACTGAGAGCCAGAGAGAGGACAATGCCCTGGCTGAGATTGTAGGAGTAGAGGCGATAGGAATCGCCTTCGTGTAAACTCTGCTCAAAACGACCGTCAGGCTCCCCCAGGAACGTGGCCGCCCGCGAGGAGATTTCGGCAGTTTGGGCCACCAGAGCCGCCAAATGCTCTGCCCGCTCCCGCGAGAGATTAACGCCGGTGAAGGCGACCAATTCGCTGCCGGCGGTGAGCAGGATGGCCTCGGCGTGGACCTCCACATTCAAATCGTTCAAATGCCTGACAATCTTTTCTTCACGGGCGCGGAGGCGGCTGATGATCTCGGCCGGAACCGTTGGGGCCAACTCCACCCGTTCGAGCGAGACCGGTTCCTCTGGCTGCGCTCGAGCGGCGGCCGGCGCTTCTTCCTGAACGGCTGGAGCGGCCTCGCCGGGGGGCGGCGGTGGCGGCTCCTCTTCCTCCTCCTCGACAACCAATTGGACCCCCAGGACCTCCCCAACAAGGTGGGGCAAATCCCCGACAAAAAACGGCTTCGATAGGACCCCCTGGACCCCCAGCGCGGTGATTTCATCGGGAACGGGCTGGCCCACGAAGGTGGTTACCATCACTTTCATCAATGGCTTCGCTTCGCGGACGGCGGTGATCAATTTGGCCGGGTCCATATCCCCGATATTGGCGTCAACGACGACCAGATCGATGGCCTGCTCCACAACCGCCGTCAGGACATCCGGGCTGGCTTCAACGACCGTGGCATGCAAAGCCGTCTGGCTTTCAAGCCCTTCTTTGAGCATGTTGGCAAAGGCTGGGTCGCTGTCAATAATCAGAATGTTGTGTGTCACGGTACTTACATCTGCGAGGATAATGTGGCTTCTCTTGTGGAAAAGAGATGATTAAACAATGATTCCATTGTACACAGGTTTCGGCAAAAGTCAACGTCCGCAGGCTTGCGCATTGGCCCGGTGCAGCTCGAGGATCTCCTGGAGCACGGCCCGGCGGTTGGGGCCGTGCAGACGCCGGGTGCGCTGGCCGACCGAGAAAAAGTAATGGTCGCCCAGGAGCACCCGCACATTTTCCGATTGCAGCCCCAATTGCGCCATCAGCTCCAGGGCCAGGTTCAAAGAGACCAGTCTGTCGCGGTGGCCGAATATCACCCGAAACCTGGACCAGGTGCGTTGTTGGACGGGATGCTCTTCGGCCAGCCCCATCGCAAAAAAGGTTTGGGCCAGCGTGCCCTTGGCGGTCGTGGCGAAGATGCGCTCGTGCTCATTCTTGACCGCCTGGCTGGCCCCACTGATCAAGCCCTTCACCACGCCGGGGGCCAGTTTGTCTTTGAACCTGTCCAGAAAAGTGTATCCCAGGCCCGTGCCGATGCCCACCCCCAACAATTGGTAAAAGCCTTTCTTCATCACGTCGTTGTTGAGTAGCGCCGGGGCCAACGCCAGCCGGGCATATCTGGACGGCTCCCAATCGATCTGACTTTTGTAGAACAGGGAGGCGCCGCTCATCGAATGGCCGACAAAGGTGAATAGCTGGCGACCGTCGGGCTGGAATAACCCGGCCAGCCGGAGCCAGTATTCGACGGCCAACATATTGGCGCGAGGGGTGCAATGCCCAATGCGCGGCATACCGGATTCCAAAAAAGGCGAATGGCCAAAGCCGTTGAGATCGGGGGTCAGGCAGACCAGGCGGGCGTTGGCCGCGCAGACCTGGGCCGGCAGGTTCTCCCAGATCAGCCCGCTGCCATCCCAGCCGTGCATAAAGACCACAAACCCCTCGGCCCGGCTCAAACGATTGCTGGCCTGTCGAGTTTGCGCGCCTGTCCCCCGGCGAAAGGTCACCCGCCAGAAGAAGTCGGCCAGCCCGGTGCGCTCCTGAAATCTCAGGAAGTGGTCCCGGGCGATCAGGCCCGCTTCGACCAGGCGGGAAAAGCTGTAGCTGTAGGTGTAGACATTTTCGGATGCTTCCCGGCGCGTGGACAGGGGGTGGTTGGCCCAGGTCCAACGCCCGCGACGAAGTTTGACCGTCGTGGTCACGGGGCTTTATCCTCCCTATGGCTGCCGGACGCCCGCAGCGCGGCCCGCACCCGCTGCCAGCTAATTTTGACCAGCTCGACCTGGGCTCCATCAAAGGTGCGCCGGCTGTAGCGGGCCTGAACGAAGGCTTCGGTCAACAGGCCGAGCTCATGCTCGACGCCGGGCACGGCGCTCCCCAGGTCCGGCTCAAATTCGTAAGGGGTCTGGCTCTTGCCGCGCGGAATCCCCTGCCGCCCCGCCCGCTCAAGCGCGCTCAGGTAATAGTACAGGATGCGCTCGCGGGGGGACAGATTCGCCAGCCGGGGCCAGCGCCAGCGCCTCCGGGCCGCCGCCTCGCCCGATTTTTTCAGCCGCACCGGGCGGGGCAGACGTTCAACCACGCCGAAGACCAGCGCGCGCAGCCAGCGCCACCAGCCGGCCAGGAGACCGGCCAGGGCCCGCAGCAGGCCAATCCGCCCCAGCCAGGCCAGCAAATCGGGGTGATCGCGCAGGTAGGCCCGGATCAAATAGCCCCCAATGGCCAGGGCCAGGGCCCAAAAGATGAGCGAGCGCACCACCTCCCACCAACCCGGTCCGCCGGGCCCGGCGCCAGCGCCGCCAAGGGGAGGGGGGGGAGGGACAAAGGGCCGCCCCCCACCCACGTCGCCCCCGAAAAGCTGGCTGAACAGCCAGGACAGACCCAGCAGGGGTAACGTCAGCAAGAACCAGATAAAGAGGCCGATGTTTACCAGCAGACCGACCAGCGCCGCCACCGTCTCCAGCAAGCCGAGCGAGTAGCCGGTCGGCAGGAGAAAGGCCCCGGCGGCCATCAGCCCAAAGACCAGCAGCGCGTAGCGACTCCAGCGTTGGGTCAGCGCCGGCGAGACCTCGATCTGCTGGCGCTGCCAGCGCGACAGGAGCGTGGTCAGGCGGGCCTGGCTGAGCAGAACCAGGCCCAGCAAGAAATAGACCAGCACGTTCAGGATCAGACCCGGCACGGAGGGACGGCTCAAGTTGAGGAGCTGGCTCAGCCCGACGCGGGTCAGGCCGGTGGTGACGATCAGGACAGCCCCGCCCCAAAAGTAGCGTGAGGCCAAAAGGTCGAGCGGCGGGGCGAGGTAATACCGGCCCTCAAGCGGATCGTACAGGCTTTCAAAATCGATCAGGGTATCGGTTGCAGCCCGCCAGGCCAGCAAGGCCAGGAAGAGCAGGACGACAAAGGGCAGGGAGAAGAAGTTCAAGGGCGCTTGCAGCGTGGTCTGCAGATCGCGCCAGATGGCAGCCGGCTGGAAATCGCCGTACGAAATCAGCTTCAAAACCACGATCAGCACGGCCCATTCTGCCAGCCGGTAGCGCAGCCGGGCCCAGCCGCGCCAGCCCAGCCGCCTGAGGACGCGGTAGGCGTAGATACCCTCGACCGCAGCCAGGACCATACTGCCCATCAGGGTCAGGCCGTTCCAGGCCGGGAAGAACAAACGCAGCAAGTTCACCAGCGACAGGGCAATGCAGGCCACCATAGCCACGATCAGCAGCGGGCGGAACAGGTTGTCCATCCAGGGGTTGCGGGTCATCGCTCAGCTCCATTCCTCGAGGTGGCGCTCGTTCCAGACCCGGTGTACCGGGACGCCCAGCTTCTCCACCCCCTGCCGCCAGGCCGGATCGGTTGGGGTGGACTGGACCAGGACCAGGGTCACTTGAAAACCGGTCCGGTTTAAGAACAGCAGCGTGTCGAACAGGTCGCTCGACTCGCGGGCGGTGATGACCACCACCGTCGCGCCCCAGGACAAATGCACGGCCTGCCGGCGAACCGCGTCCAGAAAAGGCGGGGTATCGGCGCTCTGGACCCGGGCCAGGATTTCCAAAATGGCCATCAGGTGGGCCCGCTCCTTGCGCGCCGGCAGGCGAAACTTGGTCAGGGCCTTCGCCATCGGATCATAGGCGTCGGTGACCAGACCCACCGGCAGCTTCTCCCGGCTGATGATGTGGCTGGCCAGCGAAGCGGCGGTGACGATGGCCAGCTCCGGCCCCTGGTAACGGCGGTCTCGCGGATAATCGGCCCGGTTCAAATTCAGGAAGAGGCTCGTTTCGCGGGCGATGGCCGGCTGGTACTGTTTGACCAGCAAGCGCCCGACGCGGGCGGTGGCCGTCCAATGGATGCGGCGGGGGCTGTCTCCGCGCACGTAGTCCCGCACCCCCTGGACCCGGGCCGGGTCTTCGAAGAGGGGCACCACGGTCGGTAAGACCACCTGGGGGCTGTGCGTGGGCAGGTTCAAGCCGCGCAGGGGCAGGACTTTGGGGTACACGGTCAGATAGGCCGGTTCAACCCTGGCCTTCCTGACCCCGGCCAGGCCCAGCAGATCGCCGCTCTCCAGGCGCAGGGGGCCGAGGGGGTAATACCCCCGCCGGCGGCACTGGACCATATAGGTAAACTCCTGGCGCTCGCCGCCGCGCAGGCTGATGGCCCGGCGGTAGATGGGCGGCGTGGTCAACATCGCCGGCAGGGTCTCGTTGAACATCAGCCAGGGCAACGGCAACCGGCCCCGGTTGGAGATGGCCAGCCTGACCTGGACCGTATCGCCCAGGAAGGCCCGGTCCTCGAAATGCCGGGTCACGTGTAGCTGGTCGATGGCCCGGTCGGCCCACAGACGGAAAAAGATATAAACGCCGACGAAGAGGTAGACGATGGTGAAAAAGAAATCAACCCGCAACACGGCGGCCAGGACAAAAAGGAGCAGGAGGAAGGGAAGGAAGGAACCCATAATCGATCAGGTGGCGATTTCGCCGATGTCTACCTCGACCTGTTGCAGGATGTCAGCCAGAATCGCCTCCGGCGTGCGGCCCCGCAGCTGGCTTTCGGGCCGGACGAGCAGGCGGTGGGCCAGGGCGAAGGGGGCGAGCTGCTTTACGTCGTCGGGGATGACATAATCGCGCCCCCGTATGGCGGCCAGGGCCTGGCAGGTTTTGTAGAGGGCCAGGCTGCCCCGGGGGCTGGCTCCCAGGGCAATGTCGGGATGGCTGCGGCTGGCCTGGATGATTTGCAGGATGTAGGTCTCGATGGCCTCATCGACGTGGACATCGCTGACCGTGGCGCTCAACTCGGGCAGGCCCCGGCCTTCGACCACGGCCCCAATCGTTTCGATGGGGTGCTGCCGGCGCAGGTTGCGCAGAATCTGCCGTTCATCCTCCGGGCCGGGATAACCCAACGACAGCCGCATCAGGAAGCGGTCGAGTTGCGCTTCGGGCAGGGGAAACGTGCCCTCGTACTCGATGGGGTTTTGGGTAGCCAGGACCAGAAACGGCTCCGGCAGCGGGCGCGTCACGCCGTCGCTGGTCACCTGCCGTTCCTGCATCGCCTCCAACAGTGCCGCCTGGGTGCGTGGCGTGGCCCGGTTGATCTCGTCGGCCAGCAAGATGTTGACAAAGACCGGCCCCGGCCGAAATTCGAACTGGCCCGACTGCTGGTTGAAGACCGAGACGCCGGTGATGTCGTTCGGCAGCAAATCGGGCGTGCATTGCAGCCGTTTGAATTCAAAGCCCATCGAGGCCGCCAGGCTGCGGGCCAGCATCGTCTTGCCCGTCCCCGGCACATCTTCCAGCAGAATGTGCCCCTGGCAGAGAATGGCGACGATGAGCAATTCCACCTGCGCCTTTTTGCCGATGATAACGCGCCCTACGTTGTCGACGATAGCGGTCACAAATTGGTTGACGGTCGTCATGCCTGCTGAGCCTTCGGATTTATGTGGGCGATGCGAACAGGCGGTAAGGAAAGCCGGACTGCGCCGGATCACGTCAATTGGAGAAGTGAAGCGGTCGGTATTCTACCATACTTCGGGCTTTTTCTCAATTGACTTTCCACCGGACCTCTGTTAAAATAAACCTTGCCCGGTGGGTGTGGGAGAAGCACTCCCCCGCCATTATGTCCGGAGGGATGGCAGAGTGGTCGATTGCGGCGGTCTTGAAAACCGCTGAGGCCGAAAGGTCCTCCGGGGGTTCGAATCCCTCTCCCTCCGCCAGGAACCAACCAGCAATTGAACCTTGTCCATTGCTCATTGTACCATTGCTTTATTGCTACATCGATATTCGGGGAGGTGCCAGAGTGGACGATTGGGGCCGCCTGCTAAGTGGTTGTGGGGTTTACAGCTCCACCGTGGGTTCGAATCCCACCCTCCCCGCCTCGCTTGCACCTCAATAATAAATCGGCCACCCGGCGAAAGGTGGCCGATTTATTATACCAACATATCTTCTCAATCATTCGGATTGGACGAACACGCAACTTCGCCCCTGCATTTTTGGGAAGACACGACCGAACCATTATCAGGCAGCTACATGCTAACAACACTCAAACACTGGTTGAAATGGTGCATCCAGGTGCAGCATCGCAACCCCGATGTGGTACGACGGGGGCGCCTCTTAAACCTGTTTCTCCTGATCGGCGCTATGTGTTTGGGGGCTATACTCCTCCTGGAGCTGGCCCTGCCCTGGGTGACATTCCGCCAGTTTCTGCAACATTCACTGATCTTCAGCCCGTTCCTGCTGATCGCGCTCCTGATGCTCTTTCTCACCCGACGCGGCCACGGCCAGCTGGTGGGTTATATCTCGCTGATTCTGATCCTGGTCCTGACCCTGCTCCTGTCCGAAAGCAGCCGTTACTTCCTGCACGGCCCCGGCACCGGGCTTTACATCGTGGTCATCTTTGTCGCCAGCGTAACCATTTCTCCGCTGGCCGGGACCATCTTCTCCATTTTGTCTGTGCTCAACATCGTCTTGATCGGCCTGGTTCACAACGCAAGACCCTCTTTGAGCACGATGATCGCCCCCCTGTCGGCGGGGGTGGTGGCCTGGATCATCGCCCATTACCTGGAGCGAGCCAACCAGGACCTGGCCCGCCAGTCCGAGGTTTACCAGGAATTAGACATCGCCCGGCAAACACAGATCAGTCTGCTACCCGACACCTCGCCCAACCTCGAGGGCTTCGACATCGCCGGGTTTTCCTTCCCCTCGCGAGACGTAGGCGGGGACTTCTTCTCCTACCACCCCCTCGACGCGGGCCGGCTGGCCGTTGTGGTCGGGGATGTCAGCGGCAAGGGTATGCCGGCTGCCCTGTTGATGGCCGTGGCTACCGGGGCCATCGGCACGGCGGTGCTGCGCTCATCGTACCCCGCCGCCTTCATGAGCGAGGTCGAGGAAGTGCTGCAACCCCACGCCGACCGCAGCCGGCTCAACACCGCTTTGTGCTACGTGCTGCTGGATAGGAACTTCCACACCTTGCAGGTTTGCAATGCCGGCCTGATCAGCCCGATTCTGCGCCGCAACGGGCGGGCGGAGTACCTGGAAGCGGAAGGTCTACCCCTGGGCTACGGCCTGTATGAGGTGCGTCGCGACACCCTGAGCCTGCAAATTGACGAAGGTGATTTAATTGTGGTCGTCAGCGATGGCATTGTCGAAGCCCGTAACCCGAAAGGGGAGCTGTTTAGCTTCGAGCGCCTGGTAGCGGCCATCAACGCCGCGCCCGACACGGCCGCAGCCCAGGATGTGGTCGGTTTCTTGCTGCGGAAGGTAAAAGATTTCGCCAGGGGCAGTGACTGGCCCGATGACATTACCATCGTGGCTATGCGTGTCCTGTAACCCTCTGGCTTCGCAAACGGTCTCCTCCGGGCTAATTCAACGGCTCTGCCCACGCGCCAACTATGTTTCCCCCCCTCATTGGTTAGAAGATTCATAGAAAATCTCCACCGAAACTCACCATTTTCATGATATAATGCCCCATAGTTTGGGGTTTTGTGCTCCATCCATCCAATCAGCGCCTTTATTTAATGTCCCAACTTTTATTTAGCGATTGAGAACCCAGGTTGCACTTCGCTTTCAGGCCAGGTGCCTTATCGCTTACTTGTCTGTGCATCGTGGCGGTATAGCCAGGCGTAAGACAGGAGCAGGGGGAAATGAGAAAAAAACTGGTAAACGCCAGCGTTCTATGCGTCTGGTTGTTTTCAGCGCTATCTGTATATACAACCCCGGTAGTCGCCTATACGACTACCGGGGGCCAGACCATCCCAGCGCCGGGCCTGCAAACTGCGGCGAATGACCAGGACTTTGACGGCCTCTCCGATGCCATCGAAAGCGGCGGCTGGCGAAACAATGCCGGGGGTCCCTACCAGACCGATCCAACCGACCCCGACAGCGACGATGACGGGCTCCCGGACGGCCAGGAGCAACTCTACGACACCAACCCGCTGGATGACACCAGCCCGGGAATTTATGTAGAATACAGCGACGATCTCAAAACCAGCAAGTACTTCTCCTGGCAGCGGCACGGCAATAACCATATCGCCACCGACACCGTCATCGTCCGTCGTGGATCGACCTTTTACATCGGCGGCCCGGCGGATGCATCCATTGAGATTGGCAAAAGCCTCAGTTGGTTGACGAGTTTGTGGCCAACCAAACACCAGTGCGGGCCGGGTCGCTGGCAGGTTGAGGTGCCCATCTGGGGCACGGTCGGCAAGTACACGATCACGATGGAGAAGGACGGTTGGAGCAAATCTATCGACCTGTACGTCATCTTCGACCTGCCGACCAATATGAGCCAGGATGAGATTGAAACCTACGTGTACAGCGACGATCCGGCCAACACCCGGGATGAGTACTCCATTTTCTACGTCACGGCCGATATTGATTGGTATTACGGCTCGGCTTACCACCAGTCGGTGGGCTACGGTTACCGGTTCCAAACCGACCAGTACCAGTCTTACGTCGTCGAGCACGCCATGAATGCCGTCAACGGCTACTCAGACCGGGAGTCGGCGGCCATTGCTCTGGGTCAAAAAACCGATTCGATGCTCTACTTCGAAGATGAAGCCATCCGCTTCAATATGTGGGATTCGATAAACTGGTCCGGCAAGTGGGCCCAATGCTCGACCCACGCCAACGTCTCGACCGGCTTCGCCCGCGCCGCCGGGATTCCGGCCCGTCCGGCCGGCGTGGACTGGGACAATTTCGTGGCCCCGACCGATCTATTTGACTACTCGACCGAGATTTGGGTCGGTTACGACTGGAAGGTGATGCGCGCCTACCGGGCCTACGAGGTCGTCAACAACCTGCCGGTCCAAAGCGGCATTGTCTATCCGAGAAATCGCCGCTACTGGCTTTACCCCCAGAGCGCCGGCGATATGATCGTCAGCGCCGAGCCGGGTTGGGATTTTGCCGACATGAACACCTATTGGGACGAGCCGCAAGTCCGCGACTTCATTGTGCCCAATTACAACAAATACGAAATCATGAAATGGGATTGGGTCAAGACCCTGGCCGGGCCATACTGGGGCTGGTGGCAGGAACCGACCGACGAGGGCGACCCCGACAGCGATTGGTTCTCCTGGCCCTATTCCGCCGGCAGCAGCCAGCAACCGGCCGGGCCGGCCAGCGAGGCGGTCCAACTCGGCGGAGTAGCCGCCGACTACGGCCTCGACCAGGATGGCGACGGCCGCTTCGATGAACTCGTGATCGAGGTCGAAGTCAACGTCACCCAGCCGGGCCATTATACCCTGGGCGGCGTCATCGACAGCGACGAGTTCGTCAACTATTCCCGCTTGAGAGGCATGGCCTCGGCCATGAACAACGTCTACCTCGAGGCCGGGAACCAAACCGTGCGGCTGTCGTTCCGGGGCCGGACCATCTCCGACGCCAAAGCCAACGGCCCTTACGACCTGGCCTACCTGTGGATCACCGACCTTCCGGCCGACGCCGACGCCACCCAACTGCGGCTTAGATCCAACTGGCTCGATGTCAAGGAGTCCGCTTATACAACGCAGGCGTACCAGGCCAGCGACTTTGAGTCGGCGGGGGCGGCCCTGTCCGGCGTTTACACCCACCAGGCCTACGATACCGATAAGGACGGCTACCTGGATACGCTGGTGGTCAACACCGGCCTCGATATCGTTGAGCCGGACACCTACCGCGTCGAGGGGGTGCTGGTGGATGGTTCGGGCCGGGAAATAGCCACGGCCAGTTGGAGCGGCTCCGGCGACCAGGTCTCGCTACAATTCAACGCCCGGTTGGGCGATGTGACCGCCTATCACCTGCGCAATGTCCGCCTGTACAAAGGCCAGGAGGGCCTCATCGACTCGGCCAACGGCAATGACCTCCTGGGCGCTGGCGTTTATTCCACCGGGCCGTTGTACAACCTGGGCCTGGCCGCGCTCGAAAGCGCCCAATCGGTGACGCCCACCGTGACCAGCGCTCAGGCCACCGACGCCGACGGCGATGGCGATTTCGACAGCCTGGACTTCGTCGTCAACACGGCCATCGCCGTTGAAGGAGACTACCGGCTGG
>JBHHXL010000039.1:0-20832 GCA_046757065.1 Anaerolineae bacterium | reverse complement strand
TGTTAGCGCCGGTGGCGGGATACGGCCTGTACGCCCTGGCCGAACGGCGGCTAAGGGCCGGGGGCGGGTTGGGGGGGTAGAGTAATCTTTCGAACTCGCGCAGGAGCAAACGCTCGGTGGTCAGGACCATTTTGCTCCTCTGTTCAGATGCTCTCCTCCGGCAGTTCCCCCAGCTTCAGATAAATCGTGCTCAAGGGGGGCAGGGTCAGGCACAGAGCGCAGGGCCGACCGTGCATCTCGATCTCCTCCGCCCACAACCCGCCGGCGTTGCCGACGTTGCTCCCCCAGTAGTAGGCCGAGTCGCTGTTTAGAATCTCCCGGTAGAAGCCGGATTGGGGCACGCCGACCAGATAATCGTGGCGCGGCACCGGGGTGAAGTTGCAAACGACGACGACGAACTCAGCCCAGTCCCGGGCGTAGCGCAGGAAGGCGATGATGCTGTTGTCGGCGTCGTGGAAGTCGATCCACTCAAAACCGGTGTGTTCAAAATCGACCTCGTACAGGGCCGGTTCGCGGCGGTAGAGGTGGTTCAAATCGCGCACAAAGCGTTGCAGGCCCTGGTGCGTCTCATACTCCAGCAAGTGCCAGTCCAGGCTGTCGTCGTGGTTCCACTCGCGCCACTGGCCGAACTCGCCGCCCATAAAATTCAGCTTCTTGCCGGGGTGGGCAAACATATAGCCGTAGAAGGCCCGCAGGTTGGCGAACTTCTGCCACAGGTCGCCCGGCATCTTGCTCAACATCGAGCCTTTGCCGTGCACCACCTCGTCGTGCGACAGGGGCAGGATGAAGTTTTCGTTGAAGGCGTAGATCAGCGAAAAGGTGACGCTGCCCTGGTGGAAGCGGCGGTGGATGGGGTCTTTGGTCATATACTCCAGCATATCGTGCATCCAGCCCATGTTCCATTTCAGGTCAAAACCCAGGCCGCCGACGTAAACGGGCCGGGAGACCATCGGCCAGGCCGTCGATTCTTCGGCGAAGGTCAGGACGTCCGGGTAGATGCCATGAACGACCTCATTGAATTTTTGCAGCAGGGTGATGGCGCCGATGTTCTCCCGCCCGCCGTGTTCGTTGGGAATCCACTCCCCCTCCCGGCGCGAGTAGTCCAGGTAAAGCATCGAGGCCACCGCATCGACCCGCAAGCCGTCGATGTGGTATTTGTCCAGCCAGAAAAGGGCGCTGGACAGCAGGAAAGTGCGGACCTCGTTGCGGCTGTAGTTGAAGATGAAGGTCCCCCAGTCCCGGTGCTCGCCCTGGCGGGGATCGGCGTGCTCGTAGAGGTGCGTGCCGTCGAAGAAACCGAGGCCGTGGGCGTCCTTGGGAAAATGGGCCGGGACCCAATCGATGATGACCCCGATGTCGTGCCGGTGGCAGTAATCGACAAAATATTGGAAATCGTAGGGGCTGCCGAAGCGGCTGGTCGGGGCGAAATAGCCGACCGTCTGGTAGCCCCAGGAGGCATCGAGCGGGTGCTCGCTGATGGGCAGTAGCTCGATGTGGGTGTAACCCATATCTTTGACGTATTCGACCAGTTGGTGGGCCAGGTCCCGGTAACTGAGATAGGTATTGCCGCCGTCGGGCAGCGGCGCTCGCCGCCAGGAACCCAGGTGGACTTCGTAAACCGAGAGAGGCGCATCGAGGGCCTGGCGCCGCCGGCGATGGCGCATCCAGCTTTCATCGCGCCAGGTGAACTTGCGCAGGTCGGTCACCACCGACGCGGTGCGCGGGCGCAATTCGGCTCCAAAGGCGTAGGGGTCTGACTTCTCCAACACGCCGTGGTCGGTGGTAAGGCGGTACTTGTAAAGTGTCCCCTGGCCGATGTCGGGGAAGAATCCGGCCCAAACGCCGCTATCGCCCTGGGGCTCCAGCGGATGGTCGGTGCCGCTCCAGTAGTTGAAATCGCCCACGAGATGCACGGCCCGGGCGTTGGGCGCCCAGATGGCGAAGTGCGTTCCCGCCCGGCCCTCAATTTCAACCAGGTGCGCGCCCATCTTTTCATAAGCGCGTTCGTGCGTGCCCTCGCCCAGCAGGTAGCGGTCGAAATCGGTCAGGAAGGATGGCTGGCTCATCGGTAACCTCTTCCGTTCATAGGTTCTTCTTCAGCTCCCAATCAAACAAGTCGCTCAGATAGCCCTGCCCCGGCCTGAAGAACCGGTCGAACAGATCGTGGTCCCCGGCCAGAGATTGGCTGAACTCATCGATCAAGGTCCGGCGACGGCGAAGCCAGCTTTTGGCCAGCAGACCGTAGCGATACATCTCGACGTATTGCGCCGCCGAGGCCCCCCACGAGGCGTCGATGGACATTGCCGCCCGGCGTAAGGCCAACAGGCGCTCCGGGGCGCTCCGGTAGGTATCGATGGCCTGCCGGATGGTGGCGAAGAAGGCGCTCGCCTCGCCGGCCCGGTCGCCGATGTCCAGCCATTCGTAGAGAAAGGCCACCGCCCGCACTTTGGCCAGCCCGCCCGTCAGCCGCCCGATGACCAGGTTGCCCAGCAGACTGGCCTCGTAATCGACCAGGCCGCACGGTTCAAAGCGGGAGGGGATCAGGCAGAAATCGCCGCCGGCCAGGATAAGCCGCGACAGGGGGGCGTTGAAGGCATTGTTAAAGTAGACCCGCTCAGGGTGCAATTGTGCCAGGTGAAAGAAGCGGGCCTCGGTGGCCTTGCCCTCGGAATCGCCGTCAGGGGCGGAGGCCAGGATGACGAACTTGGCCCCCGGATCGTAGGCCAGGGTGCGCTCGATGATCTCGGCCACCAGCCCCAGGTTTTTCTGGCCGACCAGCCGGCCAACGACGGTGATGAGGATGGGGTCCAGCAGCGGCTCGACGTCAAACGCCTCCAGGTGCAGCAGGCGCTTGAGGTCGGCCCTGGTATCGAGATGATCGACATCGAAGTTGTGGTCCTGAGCCAGCATCGCTCCCAGCACCGCCGGATTGCGAAAGAGAGGGTTACCCGGCCCGCGCCCGGCCTGGGCCTTTTGCAAATAGCCGGCTTGCAATTCCTTCAAGTTTTCGGGGCGATTGGCCGCGCTAATGCCGTTGGTGATGCCCGCCACGGGGATCATTTCAAAAACGTCGAGATGGCGATTGGGCACGAACACCTCGCTGACGTGGCCGCCGGCGCTCAAGGCCAGGGCGCGCTGGTAAACTTCGTGGTGCGACTGGCGCAACTCGGCGGCATAGCCCCAGGTCCCTTCCAGGTCACCGCTGACGGTGGTGACCTTGCCCAACCCTTCGTGCGTTTTGAGCAGGACGGCCTTCATCATGTTCAGATGGTCGTAGTAGTCAAAGTAGCGGTGGTACAGCGCCTCGCCGGGCAGGGCCAGGCGGTCGAGGGCAGCGTAACCATCGCCGTGAACCGGGACCAGGCCCTGGTAGGTGGCGTTGTGCACCGTAAAATGATGGGGGACCTTTTGCAGGTACTCGTCGCCCAGGTAAAACGGGATGAGGCCGACGTGGTAATCGTGGCTGTGGACGGTATCAAAGCCGCCCTGGGCGATGTAGCCGGCCATCGCCTGGGCCACGGCGGCGTAGAGATTGGCGGCCAGCAGCGGGTCGTCGGGGTAGATGGCCCCGGCGTGGGTCCAATGCAGCAGCGTTTCATTCCAGAAATAGACGACGGTCTGCCCCCGGCGCTTGTAGCCCGGATCGGGGAAGGTGTGCTTGTAGACCTCGAAATCGAAGCGGTGGCCATCGACATAGGCCGGGAAGCTGAGGCCGGTCCCGGTCAGACATTCCCGGTCGTAGTGGGCGAAACAGGGCGTCAACGTCTCGACGGTCAGGTTGACCTCCTGGCGGCGGGCGGCCTTGACCAGCTCCGGCGGCAGCTCCTCGATGACGACGCCCAGCCCGCCGATCTTGACCCCCAGCCCGCTGCCGGCGCGCCCGATCTCCCAGGCGGGTATAGCCACCTTCAGCCGTGTTTTTTTCCTGGTGGGCATAGCGAACCCCGGTGACAGAGGATGATGGCTGTTTACAGCGGCGGTATTATAGCACGGAAGCCCAAAGCGAGCGATTGGTCATGGCAAATATTCGGTTTGTAATCAAATCTTAATCCTGCCTCAAACCAAATCCAAACCCGGCTATGCTAGAATGAACCTTGATGAAATCTTAAGGAAAGGAGGACCCTACAATGCTCTTTCTCCCGCGTGAAGAAGGTCAAGGGTTGGTCGAGTACGCCCTGATCCTGGTTCTGGTAGCCATCGTCGTCATCGCTATTCTGCTGCTGCTCGGCCCCGTCATCGGCAACACCTTTAGCAACATCGTCAGCAACCTCTAATTTTATCTTTCATTTTTTCAAGGCTATTTTTTTATCATCCGAACCGCCCGGCAAACACCGGGCGGTTCATCCTTGAGCAGCAACCTCTCTCAACTACCATCGCCCTCCATAACCACCACCTCCAACGGCGATTGCGTCGTGGCCCCGGCCGGATTGTAGTAATCGTAGGCGGTGGTGGGCGGGGTTTGGGCCCGCAGCGGGAAGCGAGCCCGGAGGCGATAGCTGAGGTGCAGCGGCTGCCCGTAAGCAAAGTCCTCCAGGTAGAGGATGACCTGGCGGCCCGTCAGCTCGTAGCGGGCGATGAGGCCCCGCTCCACCAGCCGGCCCAGGTCTTCGCTGAGGACGGTGAAGCCGGGCGGCAGCCCCAAATCGACCAGCAGCATCTGGATGACGCCCTCCTTTTGCAATTCCAGGTCCACATCGACCGTGACCGTGTCGTTGACGGCCAGCTCGGTCCGGTCGTAGCTGACGTCGATGGTCACCGGCTCGTCGGCCTCCGGCTGCGGCGGCACCTGGTCCCAGGGCAGGTAGTAGCTGGTCGCCACCTGATACATGACGCCCGGCGCGCCCTCGCTCTCGACATCGATCTGGACCCGGTTGGCCCCGGCCGGCGAGAAGCCCTGCCGGAAGGCCACAAAGTGCACAACGTCGCTGTTGGCGCTGTCGATTTCAATGACTTCGGTCTGCTCTTTGTTCAGGCTGACCCGGATCGTGGCCGCCCCCCCCGCCTGGCCGCCCGTGCGCGAGGCCAGCAGCAGCGTCCGCAGGGAAAGGATGGTGGCCTGGGTCGTGCCCCAGGTGCCCCAACTGTCCTTGGCCTGGACCAGGTAGCTGAGCGCGCCGTTGACCGCCTCGGGGTGGAGGTTGGCCCGGAGCAGGGCGAAGGCAGCCAGGGCCGTCGTCTCGATGCTGCCGCTTTGCCCCGTGCCGCCCATAAAGGAGCCGTCCGCCGTCGTCCAATAGACCGCCTCCCCGTCCCGGACCTTCATCCCCTCCAACCGGTCCAGGACCTGCCGGGTGGCCGTGCCCTGCGGGTTGTGGGCAGCCAGGGCGTTGGCCGCCAGGGCCAGGCTGTAGGGGTCTGTCTCCCCCCCCACAAATTCTTGCAGATAGGCGATCCCTTTCTCGACGGCGGGGGTGTTGCCATGGCCCGCTTCGAGCAGGGCCCAGGTCACGTAAGCGGTCGAGCCGACCGCGCCCCGCCCGGCGCGGTAATCGTGGGTTTGCCAGGAGCCGTCGGGGTTTTGCTGGGCCATCAGCCATTGGGCCGCCCGCTCCAGCACCCGCTCATCGACGGGGTAGACGCGGGCCATATCGTTGAATTCGAGCAGGCCGTAGGCGCTGAGGAAGATGCCGGCCGGCGGCCGGCCGAAGAGGGAGAAGCCGCCGCCGTCAACCTCGAAGGTCAGCAGGCGCTGGTAGCCGGTGCCAACAAATTGCTCGGCGGTCAGTTTCAATTCCGGTGAGGCCAGGTCTACGGTTTGCATATAGTCCAGCACGAGAACATTCGGGTACGTCGCCGACGTAGTTTGTTCAAATCACCCGTGCGGCAGGCGCAGGATTTTCTCCAGCCCCTCGACGACCTGGGCCATCACCCCCGGATAGATTTTGACCTCGACGTAAGGCGTGCCGGCCACCGCCCCGGCCGGGATGTCGAGCTCGACCTCGACCGGCTGGCGCAGCCAGTCGCTTTCGGTCAGGCGGATTTCCTTGCCGTTGGGCACGACGTTGACCTCGCGCCGGATGGCGTCGCTCATCTTCGAGCCCCAGGCGGTAACCTGGAAGCCCACCCGCCCGAACTCGACGGCCCGGATGGGGAAGTAGACCACCTCGATGTCGTTGGCAGCGATGGTCAGCGTTTGCTCCGCCGGCCCCAGCAACTCGAACCACGGCTCCTGCTCGACGGCCAGCCGCACCTCCTGCGCCTGCGGCAGGTAGTTGAAGACGCCGACCGGGATGCTGATCTGGTCGTCCTGCGTCAGGGAGACGGGCAGGTCGATGTCGACGAAAAAGTCCTGGAAGACGCGGATGCCCTGGGTGGTGAAGCCCAGCCGCCCGTCCTGCGACGAGGCCAGGGCCGTCAGCCGCCAGGTGGTGATGCTGTCGGCCAGTGGGATGGTCAGTTGGGCGGTTCCGCTCTCGTCGGTCAGGACCTCGGGGTTCCAGTAGAGCGTTTCGGGGAAGAACTGGCGCAGGCGCGGGGCCTGGGCGGTCCCGGTGTCCGCCCCCTCGGCGGCGGGTTCGGCGGCGCGGGCCGCCGTTTCCGTGTCCCCCAATGCCGCCGAGGGCAGCGCCTGCTCCTCAACAGCCACGGGCGGGGCCATGGCCCCGAAGGCGAACAGGGTCAGGGGCAGGTCGGCCAGCACCGCCAGGGCGGGCAGGGCGGCCAGCGCGCCCAGGCCGGTCACCAATCCTCCCGGCCAGCGCCGGCCCTGGACCCACAAACCCTGGCCGTAGGTCAGGTGGGCCAGGGGCACCAGCAGGGCAGCGATCAGGGCAACGATCAACAGAATGTCCGCCGGCTCCGGGCCGGTATCCGTGGCGATGATCAGCACGATCAGCAGACCCACCCAGGCCGCGCTCAACAGGAACAGGTACTTGGCCCCCTCGTCGCGGCGCAGCCAGGCGTAGCCAGCCAGAGCCAGCAGCCCCAACCCGAAGCCTCCCCCCAGACCGACGAGCAACACTTCCTCATCGATGAAAAAGAGGCTGCGCAGCAGGGGGACGGCCAGGCCGCAGCCGGCCAGCAGCAGCAGGAGCAACGCCACCGCCGTCCGCTTCAGGGCGCGGCCCAAAAGCCCGGCCCGCCGCAGAAAGACCGCCACGGCCAGGCCCAGCAGCAAGGGGAGCAGGATCAGGCCGGCGGCGGCCACCGTCCCCAGGCGCTCGTACCCCTGGCGCTGCCCGGCGCGGATGGCCTGCATCTTCTGCGGGCGGGAGTTGACGCTCAGGCTGAGGCCGCTGGCCGGCGCATCGGCCCACAGGGCCTTGGCGCTGCTGTCCTGGGCCAGCCGCAGCTCCGTCTGGTCGGGGGGAAGGGCCGCCGGCAGCTCGAAGCCTTTGATTTGATAGAACGGCTCCAACAGCTCGGCCTCCAGCAGGAAGTAGAGCTTGGCGAAGCCGGGGTCCTGCCGCTGCAAGGCGAAGACCGACTCGTCGACGATGGCCACACCGAGGGCCGTTTGCAGCCCGGCTCCGTTGCTGCCCGTGGTCTCGATCTCAAGCGTCGCCAGCTCGCCCGGCAGGTAGCTGTCGCGGTCGGCGCTGACGGCCACCGCGATGTCGCGGGGGGCATCGACCACCACCACGCGCGTGTCGCGCACGACCGTCCCGTCGCGCAGGACCTTGTAGGCGTGCAATTCCAGCGTGCCGTACAAATCGGGGCTGAGGTCGATGGCGAACTCGACCTGGCCGCGTTCCACTCTGGCCGAGCGGGTGGACAGGGTCTGGCCGTCCCTGACGATGTCGAGGTAAACGTCGCCGAATTCGACCGGGGTCAGGGCGGTCAGCTGCATCGTCTCGCCGACCAGGTAGGTGGCCCGGTCGGCCCGCAGCAGGACGTGATCGGCCCCGCCCTCGGCCTCGAAATCGATCCGGCGCAGGGCGCTGCGCCCGGTTTCGTCGCGGGCGGCCACCGACAGGGTGTGCAGGCCCCCCGGCTGGGGGGTGAAGCGGAACTGGGCCAGGCCGAACTCCCCGCTGCTGGCCTGTTGCAGCGGGCCGCCATCGACGCTGATCTCCAGCTCGGTTTGGGCCGGCTGGCCGTCGGGGTAGGCGGTCAGGATGTAGATCACGTTCTCCACGCCCGGCTTCAACAATCCGCTCTCAGCCACCGCTTCGATGACCAGCGGCTCGGCGGCGACCGGCAGCAGGCGGCTGGTCTGTTCGGGGTGCTCGGCCTGGTCGATGACGGTCACCTCCAGCCCGAACTGGGCCTGGCCGGTGTCGAGGCCGGAGCCGGCAAAGTAGTCCGGCAGCTCAAAGCCGAATTCGTACGCGCCGGTCTCGTCGGTCTCGCCGCGCAGATCAACCACCACCGTCCGCTCGACGTCGTAGACCACGCCGGTCAATTGGACCTGGCCGCCCGCCACCGGCTTGCCGTAGAAATAATCGGCCTGGACGACGCCGCTGACGCGCTCGCCCGGCAGGTAGAAGCTGCGCTCGGTGCTGACCTCGAGGCCGAATTTGGGCAGGACGTAGGGCCGGACTTCGACCGTCCGCTCCGAGCGGGTGTCGCCCAGGCTGACGCTGAGCTTGTAATCGCCCTGGTTGACCAGGTCGGCCAGGACGAAGTCGGCGGCGGCCACCCCAAAATCGGAGGCGGTGACCGTCTGGCGGAAGACCTTGTTGCCTTTGGGGTCCTCCACCAAAAACTCGAGCGGCGCTTCGCGGGCCGGGGTCAGGTCGAAGGCGCTCAGGGCCAGGGCCCGCAGATGGATCGTCTGGCCCGGCTGGTAGAGGGGCTTATCGCTGCTGAGCAGCAGCCGGAAATCGCGCTCGACCGTCACCCGCTGCCGGACCTCGTCCCGCCCGGCGGGGGATTCGGTCTCGACGACGAGGTTCATCGGGCCTCCGGCCCCGGCGGGCACGTGGAATTCCAGGGGCAGGCTGCCGCTGGCGTCGGTTTGGCCCTCGAACAGGGGGAGGGGCCGGCCATCGCCGTCCGGCTCCAGGCTGACCCGGACCTGGGCCCCTTCGACGGGCGCGCCCCGGCCCACCTCCTGCACGACCACCCGCAGGGCGGCCTGGCTATCGGGCACGAAGCGGGTGTTGCCCAGGACCAGGGTCTGTTGGGCGTCGGCCCGGTCGGGCATGGTGCTGATCAGGTACAGCGCGCCGAAGGCGGCGGCCACGATGAAGATGATGACCAGCTTGAGGACAATTGGCCACCAGCGAATGGGGGATGGGGCGGTTGTGTTTTCCATTTGGATTTCCTCCCGGTTATGTCATTTGGGTGTGTTCAAGAGGCTCAGTAGATCCAAATTGCGGCCTGTAATGTTGGCCAAACTGTTAGTTTGACCCGCACACGCGAAGCGTAACAGTTTGTGCTACAAATTGGATCTACTGGGCTGGCGATTCCTCGGTCCCTGTCGTATCTCCGTCTTACCCTCTCTTCGTAATTGGTGGTCGTGGTAATTTGACGTTGAATCCTGGGGGAAGGTTCCCCGGGTTGTCTCTTCCATTGTAACAGATGTTTGCATTTCCTTGAACCTGGCGAAACATTCAACGCGAATCTTGCCCTTGAAAATAGCGGGCCGCCTGTTGGTGTGTGGCCAGGCATTGTATTGAGGGCTTCAGCCCTTGCCAGATCCAGCCAGACCAGGCGATCGCCCGCCTGGATGTGATAGCGTTGCTCCCACGCCGCTGCCCCTTGTCCGGGGCGTTTTCCTTTTGAGCCGGACTAAGGTAGAATAGCGGCGCTATGTTAACCATCGCTGAAGCCCGCCGCCTCTACCAGGAGGCCGGGGGCGATCTGGACACCGCCCACGATTTCGATCACGTCCTGCGGGTGCTGGCCAACGCCGAGCGCATCGGGCGGGCCGAAGGGGCAAATATGGCGGTCTTACGGGCGGCCACGCTGCTGCACGACATCGGCAGGGCCGAGCAGGCCCGCCGCGGGCTGGACCACGCCGTCGAGGGCGCTCGACGCGCCCGCCAGGTCCTGCACGACCAGCCGGCTGAGTTCGTCGAGGCGGTCTGTCACGCCATCGCCGCCCACCGCTTTCGCAACGCGGATGGGGTCCGGCCCCAAACGCTGGAGGCCAAAATCCTGTACGATGCCGACAAACTCGATTCCATCGGCGCGGTGGGGGTGGCCCGGGTCTTTGCCTACAGCGGGCACGTCAACCGCCGCCTGTGGGTTGAGGATGACGACGTCCGGCCTGAACACTCGGCCCTGCAGGAGTTCCGCCAGAAGCTGGTCACGCTCAAGGATAAACTTTTCACCGCCACCGCCCGGGCCATCGCCGCCGAGCGCCACCAGTTTATGGTGCGCTTCTTCGAGCAAATGGCGGCGGAGGTCCGGGGCGAACGATAATCCCTGAACCCGGTCCCCCGTCATTTGGCCCAAGAAACTTGCCAGTTTTCCGCTTCCTGCATAAAATGAAGCGGCTCTCTAAGTTGCGGTGAACTTTGAGCCAGAACACATCGCTATCGAGTCTGTAGAAACCGGGTGCTGGCCCGGCTTGTTTTTATGTCAACATATCGATGTTAGACCTGGCGATCATCATTGTAAACTATAATACGCGCGATCTCCTCCGCGAGTGTTTGAGGTCCATCTATGATGGCAAAGGGGGGTTGAAGGTGGCGGTCTGCGTGGTGGACAACGCCTCGCCCGACGGCAGCGCGGACATGGTTCGGGCCGAGTTTCCCCAGGCAGACCTCATTGCCAGCCAAACCAACGGGGGATTTGCGTACGCCAACAACCTTGGCTTGCGCCACTACGGATTTGGCAAAAACAGCTCAACCTTGCCCCGTTACGTCCTGCTTCTCAACCCGGACACAAAACTCCCTGCCCAGGCGCTGCCGGCGATGGTTGAGTTTATGGACGGTCATCCAAACGTAGGCGCTGCTGGTCCCAAGCTCGTCCTGCCCGATGGCAGCCTGGACCTGGCCTGCCGGCGGAGTTTTCCCACGCCGGAGGTCAGTTTTTATCGGATGGTGGGCCTGTCGAAACTGTTTCCAAACCATCCGCGCTTTGGGCGGTACAATATGACCTATCTGGACCCGGACCAACCGGCGGAGGTAGATTCGGTGGTCGGCGCTTTTATGCTGGTCCGGCGGGAAGCCATCGCCCAGGCCGGATTGCTGGACGAACGCTATTTCATGTACGGCGAGGACCTGGATTGGGCGTTTCGGATGAAGGCTGCCGGCTGGAGCGTCTACTATAACCCGGCGGTAACGGTGCTGCACGTCAAGCGCGCTTCCAGCCGGCACAGCTCCAAAGCCCAGGTCGAATTTTACCGGGCGATGGACATTTTCTATCGAGAACATTACGCCGCCGAGACCCCCTGGTGGCTACACTGGCTCATTGTCGGAGCCATCAAAATGCGTTGGTACCTCGTGCGCCTGCAACTGGCCCTGAATGACAAATCGCCTTATCATCAGGCGGAGGTTTCGTTATGAAGCAGCGAGCGCCCTTCATTTTTGCGGTTCTCCTGGTGGTTGTAGATACGGCTATGGCCAGCCTGGCCTTCTACGTAGCCTATTTATTGCGGCTTCAATCCGATTACCAGTTTATTGAGCCCTTTCCGGCTTACTGGGGCATGCTCCTTATTCACACCCTGTCCATCGTCGTCGTCTTCTTTTTCTACCGCCTCTACCACCGGCCCCGCGCCCTGGCCCACATCGACGAGTTCTACTCGATCTTCGGCGCGGGCTCCGTCGGGGTCATCATCTCCCTGTCGATCATTTCCTTCGTGTTCAAGAACCAGCTCGATTACCCGCGCCTGATGCTGGTCTACGCCTGGATTCTGAGCATCATCTTCATTGCCTTTGGGCGGGTCCTTCACGCCCGGCTGCAATGGTATTTTCAGGCGCGAGGTTGGGGAACCTCGCGCCTGCTCATCATCGGCACCGGCGAGGTAGGGCGTATGGTCTTGCAAAAGATCCGGCAATCGCCGGGTCTGGGCTACCAGGTCGCCGGGTTTGTGGAAGATGCTGCCCAGAACACAAACGTCTTGGGGCTCCCGATACTGGGCGGAACCGACGATATTTCCAGGATCGTGGAAGAGCATGACATCGACGAAGTGATCATTGCCAAGCCCGATGCGCCCCGTCGAGAGATTCTGGCCATCATCGCCAAATGCGAACGCGAGCAGGTCGTAACCAAGGTTTTCCCGGACATCTTCCAGATGATGGCCACCGAAGTTTCGATTGGCGACTTAAACGGATTGCCGCTACTCACCGTCCGAGACGTGGCCTTGCGCGGCTGGCGATTGGCCCTGAAGCGCGCGGTCGATGTTGCGGGCAGCGCCGCCGCGCTCATTTTATTTTCCCCGTTGATGTTGTTGGTGAGCATCCTGATTAAGCTAGATACGCCCGGCCCGGTTTTTTACGTTCAGGAGCGGATGGGGTTGGATGGCCGCCCCTTCAAGATGTTCAAGTTCCGCTCGATGCGCCCCGACGCCGAAGCCAAAACCGGCGCTGTGTGGGCTACCGCCGACGATCCCCGCAAAACCCGCTTTGGAGCCATACTCCGTCGCCTGTCCATCGATGAGATGCCCCAGCTGATCAATGTTTTGCTGGGCGATATGAGCCTGGTCGGCCCCCGCCCGGAGCGCCCGATCTTTGTGGAGCAATTTAAGCGAAGCATCCCTCGCTATATGGACCGGCACCGGGAAAAGGCCGGCATCACCGGTTGGGCGCAGGTCAACGGTCTGCGGGGTAACACCTCTATCATCGAACGAACGAAGTACGATCTGTGGTATATCGAAAATTGGTCGTTGCTGCTAGATGTCCGCATCATCATTCGCACGATCTTGAGAGCCTTCGCCGACCGCAACGCCTATTAACCCCGTTGTTTCACGTGAAACATCCGCCGCCGGAGTCCCCCTTTGACTCGTATTTGCGATTACGAAGGCAGCACGTACCGCACCGATTTTTGGGAAGGCCAGGATCGTCGCTACGAAGACCTGGCGGAACGCATCGCCCTTCGCCATCTTTTGCCGCCACAGGGGCAGCGCCTGGTTGAAATCGGGGCCGGCTTCGGGCGGCTGGCAAACCTGTATGGCGGTTACGAGCAGATCATCATCCAGGATTATGCCCGCACCCAGGTCGAAGAAGCCCAACGTTACCTGGGCCGCGATCCGCGTTACCTCTTTGTCGTGGCCGACCTGTACCGCTTACCCTTTGTGGACAATCTGTTTGATACGGTAACGATGGTCCGGGTGATGCACCATCTGGCCGATGTTCCGGCGGCGCTGGCCGAGTTGCACCGCATCGCCCGGCCTCAAGGTATCGCCATCGTTGAGCACGCCAGCAAGCTCCATCTGAAAGCCATCGCCCGCTGGCTCCTGCGCCGCCAGAGATGGAATCCTTTCGACCCCTCGCCGGTTGAATTTGTGGAAATGAACTTCAACTTCCACCCGGCCTGGATGCGGCAACAGGTCGGACGAAGCGGCTTCGCCATCGAGGCGACGCGCACCGTTTCTCACTACCGCATCCCCCTCTTGAAAAAAATGTTCCCGGCCCCGTTTCTGGCCCGCCTCGACGGTTGGGCTCAAGCCAGCGGGCGCTGGTGGCAACTGACACCCAGCGTGTTCCTCCGCGCCCGCGCCCGGAAAGCGGCCGACGCCGCGCCGGCAGCGGGGTTCTTCCGCTGCCCCGAATGCCATTGCCCCGACCTGGCCCGGCAGGGGGAAGTGCTGCTCTGCCAGGGCTGCCAGCGCTGCTGGAGCGCCCGCGACGGCATCTACGATTTCAAGACCCCGCTTGCGTAGCGACCCCTTGTCAAATTACCCTGTTTATGTTATGATGATCCATACTTAACGTAATTATGCCACGCGGCAGACCCGATGATCCCGGGCTGCACCTCGAATAAGCAAGGCAACTACCCTTGACTCGCCCGTGCCCAAGCCAAGGAGGAGGTCCGTGTCCATTCCTCGATCGCCCAAAACCACCGTACTCAGCGCCGGAGCCTTCATTGTTCTACTCTCGATTGCCTGTGGCCTGCCGGCCAACCTGGGCAGCATCGTCAACCAGGCCAGGGAAAGAGAGGGGCAGGACCAGGCGGCCCAGGCCGTCGAAGTGGCCCAACAGGCCACCGGCACCCCCGTCCCTCCCCCAACCCAGACCCCGCTCCCGACCGATACCCCCATCCCGACCCCAACCGCCACCCTGGTCGTCCAGCCCACCGCGACCAACACCGCCGTGCCCGGCTCCGGGGCGCAGGGTGCCGCCGCCCCACCCGGTGGCGAGGGAGCCCAGCCGGCCACCGGCGGCGGCGGCGAAGAAGCGACCCCCGCGCCCGGCGGACAGCCGGTCGCCGGCCCGGAGAATGTGATCGTCAACGGCGATTTTGAGGCAGACTGGCCCGATTGGCAGACTGTGGCCACCGGCTGGCAGCCGTTCGACAACGGCAGCGCCCATTTCGGCTGGTTCAAGGATACCTGGGATAAGGTCGTCTTCGACGGCGAGCAGGCCCAGCTCATTGAAATCATCAACGACCAGGGCCAGGGAGACCGTTACGCCGGCATTTTCCAGACCGTGGAGGTCGTGGCCGGGGCGGAGTACGAGCTGACCCTGCACGGCCTGGTCCGCTCCGACGAGGGCAGCGCCGAGGCTTCCAACTGGGGCTACCGCCTGCAATACGGGCTCGACTTTAACGGCGGCAGTGATTGGACGCAGGTGACCGAATGGATCGAATTGCCCTTTGATGACCACCCGCGAACCGATCCGAACGCCTCCAACGTCTACAACTACGGCGCCTTCACGGCCAGGATTGTGCCCACCGGCCAAAAGTTGACCCTCTTCATCCGCGCCTGGCAAAAGTTCCCGACCGGCTTTGAGGGCAACTACGACGTTGATGCGGTCAGTCTGGTGGGCACGGGCCAGACTCAGGCCACGGCCACGCCGACCCGCGAAGCGACCCCCGCCCCAACCGATACGCCGGCCGCTCAGCCATCCCCAACTATGACGCCCACGCCGGAACCGTCGATGCCCGATTCGGGCGGCGCGCTGCCCCTCGAAGCTCCCTCGCCGGTCGTTGTCGGCCTGGGCGGCCTGCTGGTATTGACGCTGGTGGTTGGCGCGGTCGCCGGCCTGGTCCGCCGTCGAGCCTGACCCTGTCTTTTTGGATGTCTCTATTAGTTGGCAAACGAGGCTATGGTCTGGATGGAGGCGGAAGTAGAGGCGGCGAATCTATTCGCCAGATAGGGGAAAATGGTTGGCAGTTGATCCGGTTCAACCGATTTCGGCAGGTAGCTATCTAAACCAAATTCAATGGCTAACGCGGCCTTATCGGGGCTGAGGTGATCGGTCAGGCCCACCATCCCCAGCCGGGGAAACCGCCGCCGAACCGCCGGTAGCAACCCTCGCAAGAAACTGGTCAGGCTGTCCATATCAATCAACAGCAGGTCCCAGGTCAACTCGGGTTGGCAAAGGCAGTCGGTAACCAGGGTGCTGATTTGTACTTCTATCCCGGCCTTCTGCAACGCGCAGGCAATCTTTTGAAATTTTGCGGACTCTCCGCCACATAAAACCACACGAAATGCTGACATAGTTAGCTCCCCCAGTGGGCTTCCCTTTCAAAAACAGTTCCAAGTGTAGCAGCGGTAAGTTTGAAACCGGTTTGAGAAACCTTGGAGTCTTCCCATAAAAACCTTATATTCGATTACCACTCGATTACGCATTTCGCCTCTGCCAAACAAATGTGCTAAAATACCGGTATGGACCTTTTCGAGCACGCCCGCGAAAAACAACTGGCCGTCGAGGCCCCCCTGGCCGCCCGCATGCGCCCCCGCACGCTGGATGAGTTTGTCGGCCAGGAGCACATCGTGGGGCCGGGGCGTTTGTTGCGCCGGGCCATCCAGGCCGACCAGCTCTCCAGCCTGATCTTTTACGGGCCGCCCGGCAGCGGCAAAACCACCCTGGCCCGCATCATCGCCAACACCACCCGCGCCCATTTCATCACCCTCAACGCGGTCCTGGCCGGGGTCAAGGACATTCGCGCCGCCATCGACACGGCCAAAGAGCAGCAAGGTATGTTCGGGCGGCGGACCATCCTGTTCATCGACGAGGTCCATCGCTTCAATAAGGCCCAACAGGATGCGCTGCTGCCCCACGTTGAGAACGGGACCGTCATCCTCATCGGGGCCACCACCGAGAACCCCTATTTCGAGGTCATCAAAGCCCTGGTCAGCCGCTCCCGAATTTTTCAACTACGCAGCCTGAACGAGGACGATTTGCGAGCCATCGTCTTTCAAACCCTGCGCGACGAAGAACGAGGGTACGGGCGGCTAAAGATCGATCTTGCCCCAGAGGCATTGGACCATCTGGTCAACGTCGCCAACGGCGACGCCCGGGCCGTGCTCAACGCGATGGAACTGGCCGTCGAGACCACGCCGCCGGACCGGCACGGCATCATCAACATCAATACCGAAGTGGCCGAGGAATCGATCCAGCGCCGGGCCGTTCTGTACGATAAGGACGGCGACGCCCACTTCGACACCGCTTCCGCGTTCATCAAAAGTCTGCGCGGCTCGGACCCCGACGCGGCCCTGTACTGGCTGGCTAAAATGCTGTACGCCGGCGAGGACCCGCGCTTCATCTTCCGGCGGATGCTTATCTTCGCCGGTGAGGATGTGGGCCTGGCCGATCCGCAGGCGTTGAGCGTGGTCGTCTCGGCTGCCCAGGCATTTGACTACGTTGGGATGCCCGAAGGTCGCTTTCATCTGGCCGAGGCCTGCCTCTACCTGGCCACCGCGCCCAAGAGCAATTCGGCCCTGGCCTTCTTCGATGCGCTTGCCGCCATCGAGAGGGAGCGAGAGGACGACGTCCCCCTCCATCTGCGCGACAACAGCCGCGACGCCGAGGACTTCGGCCACGGGGCCGGATACCTGTACCCTCACGCTTACCGGGAGCACTGGGTCGCGCAGCAGTATCTGCCGGAGAGCCTGCAAGGGCGCGTCTTCTACCAGCCCGGCGACCTGGGCTACGAAAGCCGGATTCGGGATCAGGTCGCCCGCCGGCGGGAGGAGCAACTGGCGGCCACACTGGCCACGGAAGCCGACGAGGCTCTACTGGCCGGGCCTCTGTCCGCCGGGCCTCGTCCCCAAAATCGATGGTTGCAGCGCACGCTGAGCACTGTCGGCCAAAACCTGGGAGAGGTTCGCGACAGGGTCTTTGCCCTGGCCGGGGTGGAACGCCACGACCTGGTCCTGGACCTGAACGCGGGCTCGGGCCTGCTGACCTGGGAGGCGATTCGACGAGCGCCCGCCGGCGGGGTGTGGGCCTTAACCTCCGAGGCGCGGGCCGCCGAAGCGTTGCGCCAGCAGGCTCAGAACCTGGATGCCCTGGCCCGCCCGGTGATTCTGCAAGGCGACCTGGCTGATCTGGCCGGGCTCATCGCGGCGCAAGGCCAGGGGGAGGTGCGTTTCAACGCCATCCTGGGGCGCAATGTCCTGACTCGTCTGGACGCTCCGCGTAAAGCCGCCGCGCTGCAAGTTATCAAAGCTCATCTGGCCGAGGGGGGCCGGTTGGTGCTGGCCGAGATAATCCCGAGAAGCGCGCAGCGCCTGGCTGAGTTAGTCGACTTGAGTGAACTGCCGGACGATCTACGGCAACGGATCGCTGAAGCGGAGGCGGCGATTTACAACAACCCCGCCGACCCGATGGTCAATTGGGGGGTGGCAGACGTGCAGGCGGCTCTGGAGCAGGCCGGCTTCCATCCGGTGAACCTGACGGAAGCTACTCAGGTGGCAGAGGTACGCCTGGGGATCGAGCAGTTAGCGCGTTGGTTTGCAGCAGCGAGCGAAGCAGATCGGCCCACCTTTGCCCAACATCTGCTGCAGCGAATCACGCCCGACGAACTGGCCGCGGTGCAGCGCCTGTTTGAGGGGCAATTGCTGCAGCAGATGGTCGAGTGGAAATCAAAGATCGCTTATTTCAACGTCACATAAACTCCTTGCCGGACCAAAGGAAAATAGCATCAGTGGACATACCTGTAAAAACTAAAGCGATGGCCCTAACCCTGCTTGAAGAGCACCGCGATACGCTAAGGTTTTTCGGCGTAAAGAAACTTGGCTTGTTCGGCTCTTTTGCCCGAGAGAACCAGAGAGTAGACAGCGATGTAGATTTACTGGTGGAGTTCGAGCAGGGCAAGAAAACGTTTGATAATTTTATGGAACTGTCGTTCTTTTTAGAAGATTTACTCAAGAGACGCGTGGAATTGGTGACGCCTGAGTCGCTCAGTCCATACATCGGCCCCCACATTATGAAAGAGGTTGAATATGTCTCGTTCCTCTCTTGAGTACTTGTGAATCATAATGGGAGAAGCAAGATGGTACACTTGATCTTCTACATCGTGGATGTCTTCGCCGAAGAGAAGTATGCCGGCAACCAACTGGCCGTCGTCAGAGAGGCCGGGAATCTCTCTGAGCCGGAAATGCAGAAGATCGCCAGGGAGATGAACTACTCGGAAACAACGTTCATCCTGTCCGAGGCGGAACGAGACGGCGGCTACGACGTCCGCATCTTTACCCCCAGGCAAGAAGTACCCTTCGCCGGTCATCCAACCCTGGGAACGGCTTACGTCATCCAGCGCGAGATCGTTCAGCAGCCCGTCGAAACGATCACCCTCAACCTGAAGGTCGGCCAGATTCCGGTGACGTTCAACTACGATCAAGGACAGGCCGGCGTTCTCTGGATGAAGCAGATCGCGCCGGCGTTTGGCCGGACGTTTCAACCCGGCCCGGTGGCGCAGGCGCTAAGCCTCGACCAAAGCGAGATCGACGACAGGTTCCCCATCCAGGAGGTTTCAACCGGGTTACCCTTTATCGTGGCCCCGCTGCGAACGCTGGAGGCGGTCCGGCGGGCCCAGATCGTCGAGGCGAAATTCCTGGCGCTGGCCGAAGGGGCGCAGGCCAAAGCCATCCTCATCTTCTGCCCGGAGACTTACCACCCCCAAAATCAGTTGAACGCCCGGGTTTTCGCCGGCCTTTACGGCGTGCCCGAGGACCCGGCCACAGGCAGCGCCAACGGCTGCCTGGCGGGCTACCTGGCGAAAACCCGCTATTTTGGCGCGCAGGGCGTTGAGGTTCGGGTTGAGCAGGGCTATGAAATCGGCCGGCCGTCTTTGCTGTATTTGAAAGCGGAGGACCGGGAGGACGAGTTTGACATATTTGTCGGCGGCAGGGTGGTAATGGTGGCTAGAGGAGAATTCGTTTAGCCGATCCAGACAGAAATCAACTATTGGCTTATAATCTGGTATAGAGTATAATGACAAAAATTGACAAAACTGTTTTTGACAAAACAACTATTGACTATGAATATGCAACAGACAGTTGGTGAAATCATACGCACCCTGCGCAAGCAACGTGGTGAGCCATTACGTGTCGTTGCGGCGGCTATTGAGATTGACTCCAGTTTGCTCAGTAAAATCGAACATGGTGAAAGGCTACCAACTGAGCAACAATTAAGCAACCTGGCAAAATACTTTAACATCTCATTGGAAAAACTGAAAGCTCAAGCCATAGCCGATAAAATTGTTACAAGCTATGATTATAATCCTACAACACTACGAGCATTAAAGATTGCCGAAAGGCGAATAACCTCGTACCTGGGAAAGATCAATGAGTGATAAAGTCCATTTCAAGCGCGGCAGAGTGCAACTGTACCTGCAAGATATGTTGGAAGGCGTAAACAAATTGCCAGCTAAATCATTTGACCTGGCAATTGCCGACCCGCCTTATGGAGCTTCAACCAGTGCGACTTGGAAACTGGACAAAGATCATTCATTAGTAGTTGTCCAGAAATAACTTGGCGTTTTTGCAGGGTGTTTCTTGGGGAAAAGTGAAAAGTTATTTACGGACAGTTACTTAGATGGTTTTGGCGGTGCCTGGAAATTAGCTTCTCATACCTGGGATAAATTTAACGGTATTGATGGTTTTGAGTTTACATTGCGTTGGCTTCATGAATTAAAGCGATTGGTTAAGCCAACCGGCTCAATTTGGATCCACTCTACTTACCACAATTCCGGTATAATCAATGTTGCCTGCCAGATTCTTGGATTAGAAATCATCAATGAAGTCGTTTGGTATAAACGTAATGCTTTCCCTAATTTATCCGGTCGGCGTTTAACAGCCAGCCACGAAACTATTCTATGGGTTCATACGGGAGGGAATAAACGTGACTATTACTTTAATTAGGCTCTGTGAGGAATTGTGTGGTAATGTAGGACAAACTGTTAGTTTGTCCCGCACAAGCTAACAGCTTGTGCTACAAAACCCCATAAAAGCTCAAAGAGCCTTTAATTATGAAACAGTGAAAGCAGCCTCTTTTGCCGGTGATAATCTTAAAAAAGCCGGCAAACAACTCCGTACCGTGTGGGATATACCAAACAACAAACAGCCAACCGAGCTAAAATTTGGCAAGCATCCAACACAAAACCCTTTGTGCCAAAATAAGTGAGACAACTCTGCCCCATAAATGGGGCTAATGGGTGAGTTACACTCGAAAAGCCCGATTTATCGGGCGCAGTCTTTGGAGCCCGGAGACACCTGCACTGCGCGCAGGCGCAAGTGTTGATCTCCGGGCGAGCGCCGGGCAAGTTTAGGTTCGCCAAGTGTTCAAAGTGTTCTTGACCCTTACAAAAAATCCGAAATATGGCAACGGCCTGGGCCAGCGCACCTCACACACTTTGCACCCTTGCACCTTCGCGCCCTGGCGTTGAAATTCCTTGTTCAAACAGCTGCTTTCTCATATCTCCTGAAGCAACGCCTCCAAATCACCATAATCATACGGCGGGCGTTTCCGTACCGCCAGGACGCCTACGGCCTTTCGTTTTCGGTCGCCGCCCGCCGCCTTCAATTCACGCAAGGCTTGTTGAGCAATTTGGATA
>JBHHXL010000038.1:0-21063 GCA_046757065.1 Anaerolineae bacterium | reverse complement strand
ATTTAATTGGCTCACGGATTCACACAGATTTTCACGGGTTTTTCTTTCGCTTTTTAAGGATGAGGGTATGACCGACAAAAAACGAGAGCTACAAGAGCGATTCGGACGGGCCGCCGCCGCCTACGTCACCAGCAAAGTTCACGCCAGGGGCGAAGGGTTGAAGGTGCTCCTGGAACTGACCGGGCCGCAACCTGAATGGCGCGTCCTGGACGTTGGCACGGGCGGGGGGCACACCGCTCTGACCTTTGCCCCGCACGTGGCCGAGGTCATCGCCACCGACCTGACGCCGGAGATGCTGGCGGCCACCCAGGCCCAGGCCGAGGAGCGCGGCCTGACCAACGTCACGGTCAGACCGGCCGATGCGGAAGCGTTGCCCTTCGACGCCGGCCAATTTGATCTGGTTACCTCCCGCCTGGCCCTGCACCATTTCCCGAACCCGCGCCAGGCCCTGGCCGAAATGGCCCGCGTCGCCCGCAGCCCCGATCCGGCCAGCGGCGCACCGGGCGGGCTGGTGGCCCTGGCCGACAATGTCGTCCCGCCCAACAGAGAAGATGGGGCCTACATCAACGCCTGCGAAAAGTTGCGCGATCCGGCGCACCATTGGTGCTACCCGCTCCCCCGCCTGGCGAGCATGTTCGAGCAGGCCGGCCTGGCCGTTGAAGATACCCGCGAGTTCACGAAGGAGATAGACTTTGGACCGTGGGTCGCCCGCCAGGGCGTCCCGGAAGAGGATCAAATCAAGCTGCGAAAAATGCTGCTTGCAGCCCCGCCCGGCGTGAAAGAGTATTTGACGCCGCGTCAAGATGGCGATAAAATCTACTTTACTTTGCACGAAGCCGTAATCGTTGGCCGGAAGGGTTGATCCGAATGAAGTATCACATTTGGACCGCAGGCTGCCAGATGAACGTGGCCGACTCGCGACGGGTCGGCTCCGAGCTTGAAAAATTGGGCTACGAATACACGCCGAGTTACCGCGAGGCCGACATCGTGGTTCTCAACACCTGCGTGGTGCGGCAAAGCGCCGAGGACAAGGCAAGCGGTTTCCTGGGGTCCTTGAAGCCCTTGAAAGCCAACAATCCCGACAAAGTGATCGGCCTGATGGGCTGTATGGTCGGGGTGAACGGCAACGGCCATTTGCAAAAAGCCTTTCCGCACGTCGATGTCTTTATGCCGCCCAGCCAGCCCAAGCCCCTGGTCGATCTTCTCTTGCAGCAGGCAGGCCGGCAGGCTGAACTGGCCGAGGTGGCCGCCCGGCATCGTTTGCAAGATGGCAGCCTGCTGCTGCCTCGCCACGAGCGAGACAAACTCGTCAGCGCCCACGTGCCGGTGGTTTACGGCTGCAACCACGTCTGCACCTTCTGTATCATCCCCTCCCGGCGCGGGCGCGAGCGCAGCCGCCCCGTGGGCGAGATCGCCGCCGAGGTGCGCAGCCTGGCCCGCCAGGGGGTCAAGGAGGTGACGCTGCTGGGCCAGATCGTTGATCGCTATGGCTACGACGTTGAGGACGGCCCTCGCCTGGCCGACTTGCTGCAAGTGATTCACGAGGTCGATGGCATTGAGCGCATCCGCTTCCTGACCAGCCATCCCAACTACATCAACGACCGCCTGCTGGACACGATTGCCGCGCTGCCGAAAGTCTGCGAGCACATCGAAGTGCCCATTCAGGCCGGAGATGACGAGGTGTTGCAACGGATGAAGCGCGGTTACACGTCCGAGGACTACCGGGCCTTGATCGAACGCATCCGCGCCCGGCTGCCGCAGGCATCTATCGCCACCGATGTCATCGTCGGTTTTCCCGGCGAGACGGAGGCCCAGTTCCAGGCCACCCTGGACATCCTGGCCGGGTTGAAGCTGGATGTCTGTCACGTGGCTATGTACTCGCCCCGGCCCGGGACCGTCTCGGCCAAGATCATGGCCGATGACGTACCGCCCGCAGAGAAGAAGCGCCGCCTGCAAGCCGTTAACGAATTGCAAGAGCAGATCGTGGCGGGCATAAATAGCCATCTGCTGGGGCAAACCATCGAGATTTTGGTCGAGGAGAAACACAAAGGCAAGTGGAAGGGTCGAACCCGCACCAACAAGCTGGTCTTTTTTGAAGATGAAGCCTCTTCCCAGGCGCAATCTCCCGCCGGTTGGCGCGGCCAGCTCGTCCAGACGAAGATCACCCGGACCGGTCCCTGGAGTATGCAGGGGGCGCTCGCTTCCGTCCCGTAAGAATTTGTGGTGGCTCGTCTGAGAATACCCCTTCCCTAGCCCCTCCCCGCTGGCGGAGAGGGGTTGCGCGCAAGCGGGGGTGAAATTTTCTCGCGTCGTTGCTGTGCCGCAGGCCCGGTCACACTCCTGTCCGTTCGATTACAAAACCGTTAAGGAAATGCAGACCCACTGGCCTTGTTGTCTCATAGACTGCATTGATTAATAGACTATAATAGTAGTGTGCTGTGTCTTAACTTCTTTAATTCGGTATCCCCAGTCCAGTTCAATACTACCCGATCACGATCACCCTGACACAGTTAGCACGAAAAGGTTGCGAGGGCTTCAACACGAAGCGCCCCGTCTCCGGGTCACTCATTACGAACGGCGTCAACACTCGTTAGCGGTAAAGTGATCGACCGATTTGAATGACTGCATTACAAAATGAACAGGAACCCTGGACAAGGCTCTGTTGGTAACGCCGCAAATAACGACCCCGGCGAGCTAACCCATCGGGTAAGTTACTTCAGCCGGGCCGTTCAATGTAGCCTGTCCCGCGATCTTTGCACCCCACGCCAGGGATTACCTGTTTCCAGGACGCAGTCCCTATCCGGCAAGCGCAAGCCGGCTCAATACCCGGCCTACATAGTCTACCCGATCGAAAAATCCGCAAATGATGATGTTGTAGACTCGGCCCCCATGTATTTTGGGGCGTTGCCGCCGGGATTACAGCCTGCATCTCTGAGCCAACATCTGGGCCGGGGAAGCAGGCTGCTACTTGTTGGGATGGCAGCCGACCCGGGTTGCGCTTACAACCCCAGAGAATTCGGAAATCGCGCCTATGATTGACAAGGACCTGTACCACGCCGTTTTTGAAACGGCCAGCGAAGCGATGTTGCTGGTTCAGGATGGCCGTTTCATCGAGGCCAACGCCAGCGCCCTGGCTCTATTCGAATGTAGCCGGGCAGAATTGATTGGGCAGCCTCTGCAAAAGCTCTCTCCGGCCATCCAACCCGACAGCCGGGACTCGGCCCAGGCATTCCAGGCCCAGATAGAGGCGGCGGCTTCCGGCGAAGAGAAACGCTTTGAATGGCTTTTCCGCCGCCCAAGCAACGAAACCTTTGACGCCCAGGTGATCCTTAAGCGGCTGGACGCTCCCGCGAGCGACGAGCCGATGATCTTGATCTCGGTGCGGGACATCAGCGAGCGCAAGCAGACCACGGCCGGCTTGCTCGAATCGCGGCAAAGATACAAGGACCTGGTGGATAATCTGCCCGTGGGAGTCTACCGCAACACGCCGGGGCCGGAGGGGCGTTTTCTGGAGGCGAATCCGGCCATCATCGCTATGTTTGAGGCCGAATCCAGGGAAGAATTCTTACAGCACAACGTCAGCGACCTCTACCAGAACCCGGCCCGGCGACAGGAACTCAGCCAAAAGTTGTTGGAGTTCGGCTACATCCGGGAAGAAGAGCTAAAGCTCAAGACCTTGAAAGGCAGATCGCTCTGGGGCGCAGTCACCGCCATTATGAAGAAAGACCCGACGGGCCAGGTCTACTTTGACGGGATCATCGAGGACATCTCTGAGCGCAAGCAGGCCGAGGAAGCGCGGCGGGAAAGCGAGCAGAGATTCCGGGAGCTATTTGAAAATTCCCCGGATGCCATCTTTGTCGAAGACCTCGACGGCAACGTGCTGGACGTCAACCCCGCCGCCTGCCGCCTGCACGAGATGGAGCGAGGGGAGCTGGTGGGCAAGAATGTGCTGGACCTGGTTCCGCCGACAGAGCGGGAAACGGTGGCGCGCAACTTCCCGAAATTGGTTCGGGGCGAGTGGGATCACGCGGAAGGGTTCAGTTGGACGGCGGACGGTCAGGCCGTCCCCGTTGAGGTCAGAGCCAGCCGCATCGAGTACTCCGGCCGGCCGGCGATCCTGCTCCACGTGCGCGACATCACCGAGCGCAAGCAGGCGCAAGAGCAGCTACAATTCCAAAAGTCTCTGCTGGAATCGCAAAGCGAGGCGGCCATCGACGGCATTCTGGTCGTGTCCCGGGAGCGGGAGTGGCTGTCTTTCAACCGGCGCTTCGTCGAGATGTGGGATATTCCGCCGGAGGTGACGGAGGGGCGCTCATTAGAAGCCGCCCGGCAGGTGATTATGGATAGGGTCGTTGATCCCCAGGCGTTCCTGACCAAGGTCAATTACCTCTACCAGCACATCGACGAGGAGAGCCGGGATGAGATCGTCCTCAAGGACGGGCGCATCTTCGACCGCTACAGCGCGCCGGTCAAAAGCCCGGAGGGCGTTTACTACGGCCGGGTCTGGTACTATCGCGACATCACCGAACAGGCCAAGATCGAAAGCGAATTGCAAAGAGCCGGAGATTTCCTCAACAAGAGCATCGATGCCATCCCCGACCCCATCTTTGTCAAAGATGAGCAGCATTGTTGGGTGGTGGTTAATCGCGCGTTCTGCGAGGTGATGGGCCGGACCCGTGACGAGCTGTTGGGAAAAACCGATTACGATTTCTTCCCCAAGGAAGAGGCCGACTTGAGTTGGGAACGGGACAATCTGGTGTTTGGCACCGGCATCGAGGCCGAACAGGAAGAAACGCTGACCGACGCCTCGGGGCAGACGCGCATCATCTCCACCAAAAAGTCGGTGTTTGAGGACGCGTTCGGCAGGAAACTGCTGGTTGGCGTCATTCGAGACATTACGGACATCAAAGCCACCCAGGAAGCCATCCAGCGCCGCGCCCGCCGCGAGCAAACCATCCGCCAGATTACCGAGAAAATGCGAGCCGCCACCAGCCTGGAGCAATTGGTCCGGACGACGGCTGAGGAGCTGGGAGCGCAGCTTTCGGCGGGGCACGCAATTGTGGAGATGGGGGTTGATTCGACCGATGGCTAACAGCGGTCCGGCCCGCCTTTTGGCGGCTATGCCTGGAAAAGAGGGGTATGATGCTCACCTGGTTTAAGCAGATTCTGGCTCCGCCGGCGTTTGAAGATGACGATACCGGTTTTTCATTCACCATGCGCTATGCCTTATTGGGGACGCTGTTCGGCGTCTTGTTTCCACTGTTGGCGATGGGCATTCTCTTGTTCACCCGCGCCTTGCCGCTGCATCCCTCCAGCCTGGCCGAGATGCAACGGGCCGAGCCGCTGCTGTGGATCATTGACACCGCGCCGTTCTTCCTGGGTCTGTTCGCCGCCATCGCCGGCCGGCGCGAGGACCGCTTGCGACAGGCCTACATTCGCCTGCAGCGGGAGAAAGAAGGGACCTTGCAGCTTCAACAATTGACCCGGCAACTGGAGCGGCGCAGCGCCCAGCTAAACATCAGCGCAGACATTAGCCGCCGCCTGTCCACGATCCTTGACCTGGAGGTTCTGCTGGCCGAAGTTGTGAACCAGGTAAAGAACAACTTCGGCTATTATCACACCCACATTTACCTGCTGGATGACCTGGAGGAGAAGCTGGTCGTGGCCGCCGGAACCGGGTTGGCCGGGGCGGAGTTGAAGCAACTCGGTCACAGCATCCCTCTGGATGCGCCGGCCAGCCTGGTGGCCCGCGCCGCGCGCAACGGCGAAATCGTCAAGGTTGACAACGTCCGCGAGGCGGAGGATTGGCTGCCCAACCCCCTCCTGCCCGACACGTGCGCTGAAATGGCCGTGCCGATTACGCTGGGCACAGAGGGGCAGGTTGTCGGCGTGCTGGACGTGCAGGAGGACCGGATCGCCGGCCTGGATGAGAGCGATGCCGACCTGCTGCGCTCGTTGGCCAACCAGGTGGCGGTGGCCATTCGCAACGCCCACCTTTTTGCCGATGTGGAGCGGGCCCTGGCCGAGGCTCGCGCGGCCCAGGAGCGGTACGCGGAAATCGTCTGGGAAAAAAGCAGAATCGTGGCCCGGGGCGGGCAGCACCGCTACACGCACCCCGGCCTGCCGGCGTTGGACGAGGCCACCATCGCCGCCGCGCGGCAACAGGCCCGCCAGCAAAGCCAACCTGGTATTATTGCCGTTGACGGCATTGGATCAAATCCAAAATCCAAAACCCAAAATCCAAAAACGATGGTGGCCCCTGTCACATTACAAAACGCCGTCATTGGCACGCTGCAAGTGCATCCGGCGGATTCTGACCGGGCCTGGACGGAGGATGACCTGGCCATCGTCGAGGCCGTCACCGATGAGTTGGCCCAGATCGCCGAGAACCTGCGGCTCTTCGACGAAACCCGCGAACGCGCCGGTCGCGAGCAGGCTATCCGCGAGATCACCGATAAGCTGCGAGCCGCACCCAACCTGGACGCTATGCTGAGCATCGCCGCCCGGGAATTGGGCCAACGCCTGGGGGTGCCGCACACGGTGCTGGAGATGGGGATCGAGGCCGAGCCGGCGGCGGGGGACCGCGCTGGAAACGGCCAGGTCGATGACCGGATGGAGGTGGCCTGATGGAAGAGCGCCAAACGGCTCGCTGGTTTGACCCGCGCCAGTGGTCGTTCACAGTTCGATTGGCCCTGATCATCACCGTGTTGGTGACGATCACCTTGATCGGGATGACCTTTATCACCATTCGCGGGGTGCGGGCCGCGCTCACCGGGCAAGTCGGTGAAAGCTTCCAGGCGGAAGCGGAGAGCCTGAGCGATATGACCGGGCTGTTCCTTTTGGAGAAGGTCAGCCAGTTACAGGTGTTGGCCCTGACCGATGTCATCAAAGACTCGATGGCCGAGCGCAACGCGGCCTACACCGGCACAGAGGCGGAAATCCAGGCCGGGATTCAGGCGCTCGATGCGGCCTGGGCGACGACCCCGGACGAAGACCCGCTGGTCGCCGCCATCCTGGCCGACGACCCGGCCATCAACCCTGTCGCCTTCCAGATGCACGACTTGCAGGAGCATTTCGACGACCACACCGAACTGATCGTGACCGACCGCTTCGGGGCGACGGTGGCCGCCACGAGCCGCCCGCCCGATTACTACCAGGCCGACGACGCCTGGTGGCAGGCGGCCTGGAATGACGGGGCGGGGGCGGTCTACATTTCCGAGGCGGAGTTCGAGGCCAGGGCCGGGGTCTACACGGTCGTGATCGGGATACCGATCCACAGCGAAGAGACCGGCGAGATCGTGGGCATCCTCCATTCCCGGCTGATTTTAGACCAGCTGGTTGACCTGATCTCCTCAACGAGGTTTGGCCGGACCGGCCAGGCGATGTTGTTGGACCGGTCAGGCGAAGCGCTGGTGGGTCCGGGCGTCGAGGAGGGTTCGGCGCGGCTGGCCGCCGATTTGCGGCAAGCCTTGGTTAGCGAGGAAGAGGGCTTCAAAATAGCGACCAACGAGGCGGGTGCCACGGCCCTATTCGGGCACTCGATCATCCACCTCGAGGGCGAGCTGGACAGCCTGGAGAACCAGGTCGGGCCGGCGGTGGCTAACCTGGGCTGGGCGACCATCTTCCGGCAGGACGCCGACGAAGCCTTCGCCAGCGTCAATCAAATCGCTCGAACCGCCTTGCTGGTAGAGTTGGTGGTGGTGGCGCTGGCCGGTCTGGCGGCGTTCGTTCTGGCCCGGACCATCACCCGCCCCCTGGTCGCCCTTGGCGCGGCGGCGGCCCAGCTTGGGGCGGGCAACCTGGACATCCCTCTGCCCCCGGCCGGCAGGGACGAGATCGGCCGGCTGGCGCAAACATTCAATACGATGACCCGCCAGCTTCGGGCCTCGTTCAGCGCCCTGGAAACCGACGCGCGCCGCCTGGAAACCGTGGCCCACGTGAGCGAGCGCCTGACCGCCATTCTCAATCTGGATGACTTGCTGGCCGGGGTCGTCAACGAAGTGCAAGAAAACTTCGGTTATTACCACGCCCACATTTACTTACTGGATGACGAGCGGCAGAATCTGGTTGTGGCCGAGGGCACGGGCCAGGCCGGGGTGGAACTGAAGGCCAGAGGCCACAGCATCCCGCTGAACGCTCCGACCAGCCTGGTGGCCCGCGCCGCCCGCACCGGCCAGGTGGTCAGGGTTGATAACGTCCGCGAAGCAGCGGACTGGCTGCCTAACCCGCTCCTGCCCGATACGTACGCTGAGATGGCCGTGCCAATCGACCTGGAGGGCGAGGTGGTGGGCGTGCTGGATGTGCAGCAGGATAGAATCGCCGGCCTGGACGAGGGCGATGCCAGCCTGTTGCAGACGCTGGCCAACCAGGTCGCGGTCGCCCTCCGCAACGCTCACCTCTTTGCCGAGGTAGAGGCCAATCTCGCCCAGGCTCGCCAATTGCAAGCCCGCTATATGGAACAAACCTGGAGCCGGGCCAAAATCGCGCAACGAAGCAAGGGGCAGGCCATTTACAGCCAGGACGACTGCGACCCGCCCGGCGAGTCGGCCATTGCCCGGGCCCGGCAGCAGGCTCGAGGGCAGGAGGGGCGGGTAGTCCCGGCGGATGATGATCAGGCGGGTGAACCCGGATCGACTGTGTCTGTAGCGCCGATAACCTTGAACGAGACCGCCATTGGCAGCCTGCAATTGCACGGCGTCGAGGCCGGCAGAACCTGGACCGACGGCGAGACGGCCCTGATCGAGGCAGTCCTCGACCAGGTTGCCCAGGCTGCCGAAAACCTGCGGCTCTTTGAGCAGTCTCAGGAGCGAGCCAGTCGAGAGCGGCTGATTAGCCGCGTCAGCGATAAGCTGCGTCGCGCCCCGGACCACGAAACGTTGATGCGCGTCGCCGTGGAGGAGCTGTCCCGCGCCTTGAGGCCGGCCAGGACCTTCGTGCGTTTCGGTGGCGCTGAGCAGCTTGCCACGCCCGGCGAAAACGGGCAGACGGAAGAGGAACTCAAGTGAGCAACCCAAATGGTCACAACCATTGCTATCAGCAATCAAAAAGGCGGCGTGGCTAAAACGACCACCACCCAATCGCTGGGCGCCTGCCTGGCCGAATTGGGGAAAAGCGTTTTGCTCATCGATCTGGACCCGCAAGCGCACTTAACCCTGTCGATGGGGATCAGGCCGGAGAAATTACATCGCACCATTAGCGACGCGCTGCTGGCAAATACGTCGTTGGTGAGCGTCAGCCGCGAAAGCCCGGTCTTCGATCTGGACATCATTCCGGCCAACCAGGAGCTGGCCCTGATTGAAAAGCTCCTCTACGGGCGCAACGGCTACGAGTATCATTTGAAGCAGGGCCTGTCGGTGATGGGGGAGAAATTCTACGACATCGTTCTGATCGATTGCCCCCCCTCGTTTGGCACGCTGACCCTGAACGCCCTGACGGCGGCCCAGCTACTGATCGTGCCGGTCCAATGCGAGTATTACGCGGCCTACGCTCTGAACCAGATTATCGGCCTGGCCAAAATGGTCAAAGAGAAGACCAACCCGCACCTGACCTACCGGGTGCTGGCGACGATGTACGACCGGCGCAACCGAATCTGCCGGCTGATCCTGGAGCAGATGCGCCGGGAGATGGGCCAGATGCTGTTCGAGACGGTTATCGAGGTCGATACCAAGCTTAGGGAGAGCCCGGCGTTTGGCAAACCCATTACCCTGTACGCTCCAAACACCCGAGGCGCGCAGCAATATCGCGCGCTGGCGAAGGAGTTGGTAAATCATGGCTGATCCCAACCTAAGGAAACAGTTGGCAGGCTTGTTCTCCGGCGCGGAACCCGCGAGCGTTGATGATGCGGATGGCGGGGTTAGCCCCTCAAGCAGCGGGGCTTCAGCGCCGTGGCAAAAGCCCGAAGGCCAGATCGTCGATCTCGACGCCAGCGAATTGAGCGCTATCAACCGGCAGTTGCGGCAACAGGTGGTCGAGAATATGCAACTGTTCGAACGGGCGCAAGCCTCGCTGGCCGAGGCAGAATTTCTCTACGAGGCCAGCCGCGAGCTAAATATGGCCCAGGGCTACGATGACATTCTGGATGTTTTGCGCCAGTACACCCTTCTTGGCCAGGAGATGCATGTTTGTGATCTCTATTATTTTGACCGTCCGTGGGCTGGCGACCAGCGACCGGAACGGATGGAGATTTTGGCTCGCTGGGCCCAACACCCCCTCGAAGCTGTTTCTGCCCCCTATCCTATGAGCGGCTCTCTGCTCGAAAAGGAGCGTTTCGATGCCCCGGTTCTCATCAACGTTGCCGAGGCGGAGCCGTCCCTGAGCGAGGATGAACGCCTGCGATACGCGGCGTTTGGCGCGAAATGTGTGATTTATGTGCCGCTTGAGGTCCAGAGCCAGATAACGGCGATGATCGGGGGCTACTTGCCTCACTGCGCCACCTTTTCCGAGCCGGAACAGCGCCGGGTGGTAACTCTGGCCCGTCAGGCGGCGGTGATGGTTCAGAACCTGCGGAACTTTGCCCTGGCGGAGCAGCGGGCCAATGAAGCCCATCAATGGCGGGCAGAGCAGGCCCGGCTGCTGGAGCAGCTCCGCCAGCTTTCCAGCGCCGTCGAGCAAAGCGCAAACACCGTGGTGATCACCGACACGGAAGGCTATATCGAATATGTCAATCCCAAGTTCGCCGAAACTACGGGCTACTCGCCCGCTGAAGTCGTGGGGCAGCATACCCGCATCCTGAAATCGGGCAAAACCCCCCCCGAGGTATACAAGGAATTGTGGGAAACGATTACGGCCGGCGGCGAATGGCGCGGCGAGTTTCTCAACAAGAAAAAGAACAGCCAGCTCTTTTGGGAATCGGTTTCGATCTCGCCCCTGCGTAACAGCGACGGGGAGATCACCCATTTCCTGGCCGTGAAGGAGGAGATCAGCGACCGCAAGCGGGCCGAAGAGGCCCTGGCCAGGCGGGCCGCCGAGCTGGAAACTGTGGCCCGGGTCAGCACCGTCGCTTCCACGACCCTGAACGTCGAAGAGCTGCTGCAAACAGTCGTGGACCTGACCAAAAGCAACTTCAATTTATACCACGCCCATATCTACCTGCTGGATGAGGCCGGGGAGGCGCTGGTTTTGGCCTCGGGTGCGGGCCGCGTTGGGCGGCAGATGGTTGCCGAAGGGCGGCGAATCCCGTTCGCGCAAAAGCAATCGCTGATGGCGCGGGCGGCCCGTACCCGGCGAGGCGTTATTGTCAACAACGTCCGCCAGGACCCGGGGTTCCTGCCCCACCCGGCCTTGCCCGCCACCCGGGCAGAAATGGCCGTCCCGATGATCGTGGGCGCCAAGGTGCTGGGGGTACTGGACGTCCAGGCCGATGCAGTGGGCCGCTTCGATGAGGAAGACATCCGGGTCCACACGATTTTGGCCGGCCAGATCGCGGCGGCCCTGGAAAACGCCCGCCTCTTTGAAAAGGAGCGCCAGAGCGCGGCCGAGGCGGAAGAGCAAGCCAAACGCCTGGCCCTGCTGAACGAGATGGCGGTGGAGTTGAACCTGACCACGGACCTGGAAGAAGTCTTCAAGATCGTGGCTTCTAAAACCAATCTGATCGTTGGCGGCGACCGGGCCAGCCTGGCCTTGCTTAACCCCGACGGCGATAGTTTCAAACTTCTTGGGCTTGACGGCATCAAAGGTTCCATCCCCCTCAGGGCTCAAGTACCCGTGGAGGGGACCGGGATCGGTCAGGCCGCCCGCGAGAAGGCCCTGATTTACACGCCCGACCTGACCCAGAGCGCCTTCCTCGACCAGCAGCAACTGGCCGAACAGGGCCTGCGCTCGACCCTCATCGCGCCCTTGCTGGCGGCCGGGCAGGTGATCGGCACCCTCAACATCGGCAGCCAGCGCCTGGATGCCTACAACGCTCAAGACGAGAGCTTATTGCGCCAGATCGCGTCCTTCCTGGGGACCATTGTGGAAAACCGGCGCTTGTTCAATAAAATGCTGGAGGCGCTGGCCGAAACTCAAGAACTGTACCACGCCGGCCGGCGCATCAGCGAGGCCACCGATCTACAGGAAGTTGTGGCCGCCGTGGCCGAGACGATCTCCGACCCGGCGCTCAATCGCGTGACCGTACAGATATTTGACTACGACTCGGCGGGCGAAATTGAAGCGATGGAGCTGGTGGCCGCCTGGCATAATGAAAAAGGGCCTCCGCCTGATTCGGTTGGGACGCGCTATCCGCCCGAGGTTTTTGGTCTTCTGGAGGCGCTTCTTGTCCCTGAACCAAGTTTGTTGGATGACATCCGCACAGACGAGCGGCTCAACCCGGTGGCCAGGGAAATGTTTTTGCGGGTGAACTTACAAGCCCTTGGCGTCTTTCCTTTGTGGGTGGGCGCCCGACAAATCGGTATTATGGCCATTGGCTTCGAAGAACCCCATCAATTCACCGAGCGCGAAGCGCAAATCTACTCGACGATGGCCCGCCAGGTCGCCGCCGCCGTCGAAAACAAGCGCCTGCTGGATGAGGCTCAGGCAGCCCTGGCCGAAGTTGAAGCAACTCAGTACCGGTACACGATTCAGGCCTGGGATAAGTACCGGAGCAGAAAGCCGACTCTGAGCTACGAACTGCTCCGCGAAGATGTAACCTCACTGGATGATGACCTGTCTGTGGATGTCAACCAGATCATGGTTCAGCAAAAAACTATGGTCATTTCTGCCCCGCCGGATAACGGCGGCTCGATGTCTAAAATTCGCTCCAGCCTCATTGCGCCTATCACTGTCCGGGGGGCTGTGGTCGGCGTTTTAGGTTTGCAGGAAACGGACGAACGCCAATGGTCACCCGAAGAAATCAGCCTGGTTGAGGCCATCATCGAACAATTGTCGCTGGCGGCCGAGAACCTGCGCCTGATCGACGAAACCCAGCAGCAGGCGGCCCGCGAATCGCGGATCAACGAAATCGGCGAAAAAATCCAGATGGCGCAATCGCTGGAGGAAGCCTTGCAAATCGCCGTCAAAGAGGTTGGCCTGAGCCTGCAAGCGCCGCAAACAATGGTGCAATTAGCCGTGGATGTTGAGGATTAGGTTATGGAGATTCTTCTGGCGAACTTTACCCTGCGCACCAAGCTGGTGGTGGCTTTCATTGCGGTCAGCGTCCTGTCGGTCAGTGTGGTGGCTTTTCTGACCATCAATAACATGCGCCGGGCGCTGACCAATGAAGCCAACGAGGCCCTCCGGGCGGCGGCCCTGCAAACGGCGGCCAGTATGGACGACTTTATCAGGGCCAACCTGGATGCCATCCGGACCGAAGCGCAGTTGCCGGCCCTGGTCGAGTATCTGAGCCTGCCCGCCGGGCAGCGGGCGGGCAGCGAGCTCGAGGCCAGGGTCGCGGAAACCTTGCAGGTCCTCAACCGCCGGAACCAGGTCTACATCTCCTCCTATGCCCTGCTGGATGCGCGGGGCCTGAACCTGGTTGATACGAACCCCTTTGACATTGGCGCCAGCAAAGCCGACCGTGACTACTTCCAGATTCCTATGCGCACCGGCCAGCCCTACGTCTCGCCCGTGGAATTCGCTCCAACCACGGGGCAGGCCGCCCTCTATTTCGCCAGCCCGGTGCGCAATGACGCCGGGGACATCATCGGCGTGCTGCGCCTGCGCTTCAACGCCATTATTTTGCAACGCCTGGTCGAGCAAAACACGGGGCTAACCGGGCAGCAATCCTTCGCCGTGTTGTTCGACGAACATCACCTGCACCTGGCCCACGGCACCGAGCCAAATACACTTTTCAGAGCGACCGCCCCCCTCGATCCGGCCCTGATCGCGGAGTTGCAGGCATCCAGGCGCTTGCCCGCTGTCTTACCCACCAACCTTTCCCTGGATTTGACCGGCCTCGAAGGGCATCTGACCAACGCTGCCGACCAGCCGTTTTTTGCGGCAGAGGACGTGGCCACCGGGGAGAAGGTGAACCAGGTGGCTATGGCTTCGATGGAAACGCAACCGTCGTGGCTGGTGGCCTACTTCCAGCCGCGAGAGGTGTTCCTGGCCCCGGTAGAAGCCCAGACTCGCACCAGCCTGCTGCTGGCGGTGATGATTGCCGGCGCAGCTGTTGTGGCCGCCATTGGGATGGGGCGGTTCCTGGCCGGCCCCATCGTCCGCCTGACCGTCGTGGCCCGGCAGGTGGCGGAGGGTGACCTGAACGCGCGGGCGGTGATCGAGTCACGAGACGAAACCGGGCAGTTAGCCGAGGTCTTCAACAGTATGACCGTCCAGTTGGGCCAGTTGATCGGTTCTCTGGAAGACCAGGTCCAAAAGCGAACCGCCGAGTTAATCCTGGCCCTGCGCGTTGGGCAACGGGCCGCAACCATTCGAGACCTTGAACTCCTGTTGCCCACCATCACAGAACTCATCCGCCAGCACTTCGACATCTATCACGCCCAGGTTTACCTCGTCGATGGCGTTGGCAAAAGCCTGGTCTTGAAAGCCAGCACCGGCGAAGCCGGGCAGAAATTGCTGGCTCGCCGCCACAACCTGCCCATTGGACCGGGATCGATTGTGGGCCAGGTAGCGGCCCAGGCGAAAGCCATCGTTGTGCCCGACACACATAGCAGCGACATCCATATGTCCAACCCCGACCTGCCGGAAACTCGCTCGGAATTGGCCGTACCCCTCAATGTTGCCGGCCGGGTGATCGGGGTGCTGGATTTGCAGGCCGGCCGTCCTCACACCTTCACGGAGAAAAACCTGCCCGTGTTCGAGGTGCTGGCCACCCAGTTAGCCATTTCCATTGACAGCGCCCAGCAGTGGACCCTGGCCCAGGCGGCCCACCGCAAGGCAGAGGAAGCCGTCCGGCGGCTGACCCGCGAAAGCTGGTCCGAAACGTTAACCCCCTCCCAGCGGAAACCCCATTTGGGCTTTGCCTATGATCTCTCAACGCTAACGCCCATTTCGCCCGACCCGCAAACGCGAGATATGGCAGCAAGGGACCAGGATCGCGGCCGGGGCGAAGGACAGGCATCGAACGGCGGCAAACGCCTATCTACTACCGTCCTCGTCCAGAATCAACCCATCGGCTGGCTTTCGGTCGAGGCCCCGGCCGATCAGTCCTGGTCTGAAGATGAACAGGCCTTGCTGAAAGCGGTGGCCGAGCAGTTAGCCCTCAAGATCGAAAACCTGCGCCTCTTTGAAGAGACGCAGCAGAAAGCCACGCGAGAACATCTGACCCGCCAGATCACCGAAGCGATGCGGGCCGCGCCGGATGTTGACACCATTATCGAGACTGGCCTGACGGAGCTGGCCAAGGCCCTGGGCGTGCCTCGCACCTACCTGAAATTAAGCTCGTCGTTAGGACAGGCCAGGCCATCTGATAGAACGGAAACGCCCGCCAGAAGTAAGCAGGATGGGAAACCGGACGATCAGCTACAGGCAGCGGCGACCCGCCGGCCTCAATTAGGGGAAAACCATTAGCCTGGCGCTAAAGTCCACTTCAAAGAGGATTGAGCCATGACCCAAGCGAATTCAGGTTCATCGCCCAACGGCAAAACCGATCTGATGGCTTTGGGGCGCAACGCCATTCGAACTGTGCGGCAGGTTTCCAACTATTCCCTGCGCACGAAGTTGATCTTGACCTTCCTGGCGGTTGCCCTGCTTCCATTGGCCCTGCTGGTTTACCAGAACGACCGCATCACCAGAGAAACGCTGGAAAACAACGCCAACCAGATGCTCCGCGCCGCTGCCCTTCAGGCTGCCGCCAGCCTTGATACTTTCATTGAAACCAATCTGCAAGCCGTCGGGGCCGAGGCGCAATTACCGGCCCTGGTCGAATACTTGAGCCTGCCCTCTGACCGGCGAGCGGGCAGCCCCGAAGAGGCGGAGGTCACCGCCATTCTGCGGGCGCTCAGCCGGAAAGACCCGGTCTACATCTCGTCGTATGCCCTGCTTGACCGACGAGGCGTAGATGTCGTCGATACCAGCGCCTCAGAAACAGGCGGGGAACATTCCGGCCGTCGCTACTTTGAGACGCCGCTTCGAACCGGCCAGGCCTACGTCTCGCCCGTCGAGTTTTCCCCCGGAGGCGAGGAGCCGGCCTTGTATTTCAGCAACCCGGTGCTCGACGCCGGCGGCGATGTGGCCGGCGTGCTGCGCGTTCGCTATGACGCCAACATCTTGCAACAGTTGGTCGGTCAAAGTCACGGCCTGGCCGGAGAAGGTTCGTTCGCCGTTTTGTTCGACGAAAACTACATCCATCTGGCCCACACAACCGCCCCAGAGGTGATGTTCAAAGCGGTCGCGCCCCTTGACCCGGCTCGACTGGCGAATTTGCAGGCGGATTTGCGCCTGCCCAATTTGCCAGCCTCGGAGCTCTCTGTTAACTTACCTGACCTGGAACAAAAACTGGCGAACGTCACCGAACAACCGTTCTTCACCGCCGCAGACATTGCTACCGGCGACAAGATCAACCAGGTGGCTGCCACCCGGATGGAGACGCAACCCTGGCTGGTAGCCTTTTTCCAACCCCAGGAAGTGTTCCTGGCCCCCGCTGTCGCGCAAACTCGAAACATCGTGGTTTTGGCTCTGCTTATCGCCGGGGTTGTGGTTGCAACCGCCGTTGGCGTGGGCCGGCTGCTGGCCGACCCCATCAGCCGCCTGACCGCCGTGGCCCGGCAGGCGGCGGAAGGCGATCTGACCGCGCAGGCCCGGGTGGAGTTCGGTGACGAGATTGGGGTGCTGGCCAATACCCTCAATATGATGACCAGCCGGCTGCACGAAACCATCGACTCTTTAGAGGAGCGGGTGGCTGCCCGCACCCGGCAACTCGAAACGGTCGTTGAGCTTGGTCGGCGCCTGTCGGCCATTTTGGATTTGAGCAACCTGATGCGCGAAGTGGTGGCGGTAACCAAAGAGAGTTTTGATTATTACCACGTCCATATTTACCTGCTCGACGAGGAACACCAAATCCTGGTCATAGCCGAAGGCTATGGAGAAGCGGGCGCTCAAATGCGGCGGCAAGGGCACAATATTCCCCTGTTCGCCTCGCAAAGCCTGGTGGCCCGCGCCGCCCGCGAGGGCCGGATCATCACCGTCGAAAACGTGGGCGAGGAACCGGGTTGGCTGCCCAACCCGCTCTTGCCCGACACCCGCTCGGAGATGGCGGTCCCGATTATGCTGGAGGAACGGGTCGTCGGCGTGCTGGACGTGCAGAGCGAAAAGGTCGGCGGCCTGACCCTCGAAGACGAAGCGACGATCCAGGCCCTGGCCAACCAGATCGCCGTGGCCGTGCGCAACGCCCGCCTCTTCACCGAGACGCAGGAGGCGCTGTACCGCGCCCAAAAATTGCAGCAGTTGTATGCCAGCGAAGCCTGGAGCGAAATCGCCCCCAGCGATCCCGGCTTAAGCTACCAGTACAGCCGGCCGGGTCTGCCCCCGTTGCAGCAAATCACCACCCCCGAAGCGGCCGCCGTCCTGAAGCAGGACCGGACCGTGGTTATGCAGGCCAGGGACCGCGCCCCGGACCGGGGAACGTCCCAAAACGCGGTGGCGACGCCCTTGAAACTGCACGATGCGATTATCGGGGTGCTGGGCGCCCGGGACGAGGACCCGGAGCGCCGCTGGACGGAGGACGAAATCGGTCTGATCGAAACCGTGGCCGAGCAGATGAGCCTGGCCATCGAAAACGCCCGCCTCTTCGAAAAGGAGCGCCAGACGACCATCGAGCTGCGGGCCACGGACCGGCTCAAGTCCGAGTTCCTGACCACAATGAGCCACGAGCTCCGGACGCCGCTCAACTCCATCATCGGCTTCTCCGAAGTGCTGCTGGAGGGGCTGGACGGCGAGTTGAGCGAGCACGCCATCGCCGACGTGATGGCCATTCACACCAGCGGCCAGCACCTGCTGGCCCTGATCAACGACATCCTGGACCTGGCCAAGATCGAGGCCGGCCGGATGGAGCTGGTCCGCAAGCCCGTTGCCGTCAATCACATTATGGAGATGATTCGGGCCACATCCGCCTCCCTGGTCAAAGACAAACCGGTCGAGTTAATCATCCCCGAATTCCCCGATCTTCCTCTAATTAACGTCGATGAGACGCGAATCCACCAGATTATCCTGAATCTGGTTAGCAATGCCACCAAATTCACCGAAGAAGGTTATGTCAAGGTTAACGCCTGGCAGAAAGACGATAAGATCATCTTTAGCGTGAAGGATACCGGCGCTGGCATCCCGGAAAGCAGCCTGGATACGATCTTCGAGCGCTTCCGCCAGGTCGATGGGACGACGACGCGCCGGGCGGGCGGCACGGGCCTGGGGTTGACCATCACCCGCCACCTGGTGGAGATGCACGGCGGCGAGATTTGGGTGGAAAGCGAGCAGGGCAAAGGTTCAACCTTTTTCTTCAGCATTCCCATCGAAAAGCAGGCGGAAATCAAGGGCGGCGTGGCGATGGTAGAAGAGGGAGCAGTTTAACTCTGGCACACCATCCAGACATCTAAGGCAAGCAAAGATCAATGCGGAGTAGTTAAAGATGTCTCACATAACCAGCATATTTGAAAACCATCACCTGCCCAAACAGGCACGAGAAGCCCTGGCCGAGACAGAGAAGCTCTATGAAATCAATGCCCGGCTCAACGCCGCCACAACCCTTCAGGAGATTTTAGAGGCGGCAGCGTTGCCCGGTATCGCTATGGGCGCTGGCAGCGCCGGGTTGTTCATTTTGGACCCCGATTCCAACGGCCAGCCCGAGGTCATCGAACTCGGGGCCGTCTGGAACGCGAGCGAGCGGGCCACTTTGCCCCTGGGAACGCGGTTCCGCCTGCCCGACTTTTCCCCGGTCGAGCACCCCTTGTGGCTGATCGACCCAACCCGGCCGCTGCTCATCGACGATGTGGACGCGGACCAGGGCATTGATCCTGTCTTGCGGACCTTGTTCCTGGACAGCGAAGCGCAGGCGGTGGTCTTTATGCCGCTCGCCGTTGGGGAACGGCGGATTGGGCTGATTGTTGTCAATTGGCCGGCGCCCCAATTCTTCACCGAAAACGAGCGGCGCCTCTACCGGCTATCGGCCCAGCAAGCGGCGCTGATGCTGGATAATCACCTGCTGGTCAAGCAGACGCAATACCGCACCCGGGAGATTGAAAACTTGTACCTGGCCGGCCGCCGTATCAACGAAGCCGGTGATTTGCAAGAGATTGTCGCCGCCGCCGCCGAGGCAATCCCCATCCCGGCCATCAACCGGGCCGTCCTGGTCATCCTTGAGCGAGACGCAAACGATGCCATCGACGGCCTGACCGTGGTCGCCAACTGGCACAACGGCCAGGGCAGCCCGCCCACACCGGTGGGGACGCACTATTCGCGGGCCACCTTCGAGTCCATCGCCACCATCCTCAGCACCGAGCCGATCTTTATCGATGACATCCGCAGCAGCAGGCAGGACGATCAGGCCACCGCCGCCATGCTCGAACAGTTGAACATCCGGGCTATGGCCGCCCTGCCCCTGTGGGTTGGAAGCCGCCAGTTCGGGGCGCTGCTGCTTGAGTCGGAACAGCCGCACCACTTCAACGAACGGGAGATGGCCCCGTACATCGCCCTGGCCCGGCAGATGGCGGTCGCCGTCGAGAATAAGCGGCTGCTGGGCCAGATGCAAAAGCGGGCCGCCGAGCTGGAAACCGTGGCCCAGGTCAGCACCGCCGCCTCCACCATCCTGGAAGCGGACGAACTGCTGCAAACCGTGGTCGATCTGACCAAGACCAGCTTTGGCCTCTATCACGCCCAGGTTTACCTGCTGAACCCGGAGCACAAAACCCTCAGCCTGAAGGCCAGCGCCGGCGAGGTCGGCCAGCAATTGATGGCCCGCCGGCTGGCCATCCCGCTGGATTGGGAGCAGTCGCTGGTCGCGCACGCGGCCCGCACCCGGCAGGCCCTCATCCTCAACGACGTGCGAGATTCCCCCGAGTTTCTGCCCAGCCGCTTGCTGCCCAATACCCGGGCGGAGATGGCCGTGCCGATGATCGTCGGCAATCGCGTCCTGGGCGTGCTGGACGTGCAATCCGATGCCACCAACCGCTTTACGGCTGAGGACGTTCGTATTCAAACCATTTTGGCGGCCCAGATAGCGGTAGCCCTGGAGAACGCCCGTCGCTTTGAAAAGGAGCGGCAAACCGCCCTGCAGCTGCGGGAGATGGACCGGCTGAAATCGGAGTTTTTGACCAATATGAGCCACGAGTTGCGCACGCCCCTCAACTCGATCATCGGCTTCTCGGAGGTATTGCTGGGCGGCCTGGACGGCGACCTGAGCGAAAACGCCCTGGCCGACGTGGCCGCCATCCACACCAGCGGCCAGCATCTGCTAAACCTTATCAACGATATTCTGGACCTGGCCAAGATCGAAGCGGGCAAAATGGAGCTGCGACGCAACCCGTTGACCGTGGCCGAGGTGATGACCACGATTCGGGCCACGGCCAACTCGCTCATCAAGGACAAGCCGGTGGATCTGATTATCCCCGATTTCAGCCACCTGCCCCCCTTCAACGCCGACTCGATCCGCATCAAACAAATCGTCCTGAACCTGGTCAGCAACGCCATCAAGTTCACGGATAAGGGCTATGTGGCCATCAACGTGGTCCAGGAAAAGAGCCTGCTCATCTTCAGCGTTGAGGACACGGGCAGCGGCATTCCCAGGCCCGATCTGGACAATATCTTTGAGCGCTTCCACCAGGTCGATGGGTCCACCACCCGTAAAGCCGGCGGGACGGGCCTGGGCCTGACCATCACCCGCCATCTGGTTGAATTGCACGGCGGCCGGATTTGGGTCGAAAGCCAGGAAGGCAAGGGTTCAACGTTCTATTTCAGCATCCCCCTGGACGACGATTAGTGGCTTGCGCGCAACCCCTCCCCGCCGGCGGGGAGGGGCCAGGGGGAGGCTGATAAGGGCAGGTATTTTCAAATGGCGGCCACTCAAGCCCGAAGAGCGCCCGGAAATGAAGTTTCCGGGCTACAAGCAGCGCCGGATCAATCCGGCTTAGAGGTATTTCTAGCCCCTTTCAAGGGGCGCTGCTTCGTAGCTCGGCGAATTTGCGGAGCACCGGGCGGCCC
>JBHHXL010000037.1:0-21296 GCA_046757065.1 Anaerolineae bacterium | reverse complement strand
TAGAGGAGGCGTTCTCAATGAAACTTGATCGACCCGCGCTGCGGACCTACATCGAGAAAAGTTTCGCCGCAGAGCGGGCGCGCCTGGGGGACGAGGGCGTGGCCCGGTTGCTCGACGCCGGGCGGGCCTGGAATCTGGCTCCGACGCTGGCCGCCGGCGGGACGGTGGTCTTTCCCCACGCCCACCTGGAGGCTTGCGGCCACCAGATCGCCGCCGCCGTCCACGCCTGCCTGGACAGCGGGGCTGGGCGGGTGCTGGTCATCGGCGTTTTGCACGCCCTGTCGGACGAGCTGGAAGCAGCCCGGGTCCGCGTCGCGGACGGGGCCGACGTCACCCAGGAGTCGCTGTGGGGCATCCAGGGACCCGGCCTGGGGGGGCTTGAGGACTGGCGCTACGAGTTCTCGCTGTCCAACTTTCTCTTTCTCTGGCAGGAGGAGACGCGCCAGCGGGGTATCAGCGGGCCAGACTTGATTTTGCGCTATCCCTATCTGGCGGGCGGGCGGCCTGAAATCCTGCCGGGCATCGACGAGTTGCAGGAGATTGCCCGCGAGGCCGTGGTGGTGACCACGGCCGATCCGTTCCATCACGGTCTGGGCTATGGCGAGCCGCCGGAAACGGCCCTGGCCCCCGAAGCGGGCGGGCTCGATCTGGCCCGGCGGCGGATCGAGGAGGGCTTGGCTATCCTGGGCGGCGGGGATTATTGGGGCTACAACCGGCATTGCGTCGAGGCCAAGAGCGACGCCCGAGACGCCGGCCAGGTCACCCGTTATTTGCTTGGCCCGTTGGAGGGGCGCATCCTCGACCTGACCTGGTGCGATACGACGGAGATGTACAACCAGCCCCCGCCCACCTGGGTGGCGACCGCCCTGATCGAAATGCAGCCGGTGGCTCAGGCCGGTTGAGGCGGTGACCTGGCCCTATCGTTCCCTCGGGGTGCGGCAGCGACCCCCGGTCGTGTTCCTGCACGGTTTTATGGGCGCGGGCGAGGATTGGCTGCCCATCGCCGGGATGTGCGCCGGGCGCTATTTCTGCCTCCTACCGGACCTGCCCGGCCACGGCCGGAACATCGATCTGCCCCTGGCGCAGCCGCTCGATTTTGACTTCGTCGTAGACGGGTTGCGGGCGTGGCTCGATCGACTCGAGCCGCGTCCGGTCGGCCTGGTGGGCTATTCGATGGGCGGGCGGCTGGCCCTGTACGCCGCCCTGAAGTTCCCCGGACGCTTCGCCGCGCTGGTGCTGGAGGGGGCCAATCCAGGCCTCGCCGACCCCGGGCAGCGCGGGCAGCGGGCCGAACTGGATGCGCAGCGGGCCGAAGCGCTGTTGCGTGAGGGGCTGGCCGCTTTTGTCGAAGGCTGGTACGAGATGGACCTGTTCCGCAGCCTGCAAGACCGTCCGCAGCTTCTCAAGCAGATCAAAGCGAAGCGCAAAAGGAACGACGCTCGCCGGGCGGCCAGGGTCATCCGCGAGCTCAGCCCGGGCCGGCAGCCGCCCTTATGGGACAGGCTGGACGAACTATCGCTGCCGGTCTTACTGGTGGCGGGCGCGCTGGACGGCAAGTATTCTCGCCTGGCGGCGCAGATGGCGGCCCGCATCTCCGGGGCGGGCCTGGCCGTTGTCCCCGGCGCGGGGCACAACGTCCATCTGGAACAGCCGGAACAATTCGCCGGAGCGTTGATCGATTTTCTGCAAAAATCCGTTGCGTGGGGGGATGATCGTGACCGAAGCGGGTAAGTTGCTGGACGAAACCTTCGAGGAATTCAAGAACTCTTTCTGGTACGGCTCGCGGAGCGACCTGGGCTTCAAATTTCTGGCCAGCCTGTCCGGGCAGGAGGCCGCCGATTTTCTGCAAGGGCTTCTGTGGAGGCTGGGGGATGCCCTGGATAGCGGTGATTGGGACAGCCTGGCGGAATACGTCATCGACGGGCAGGTTCGAGCTTACGCCAAAGAGAGCAGTTGGGCCTACGACGACGGTCCGTTTACGCGCTTGCAGAAACCGGTTTCGGAGTCGCGGCTGGCGCTGCTGACTTCCAGCGGCCACTTCGTTGCGGGAGCCGACCCCGAGCCGTTCGGGATCAAGGATATGACCCAGGCCGAGGCGGCGGCGAAGATTATGGATTTTCTGAAGGCCGAGCCCAAATTGTCGTCGATCCCGGTCGATACGCCCCCGGACCGCCTCCGCGTGCGGCACGGCGGGTACGACATTCGCGGGGCGCAGCTTGACCCCAACGTTGTCCTGCCGCTGGCAATCCTGCGCAAGCTGGAAGGCGAGGGGCGCATCGGCGAGCTGTGGCCGGAGGCTTATTCGTTTGTGGGCGCCTGCTCGCAGACGCGGCTGTTGAAACGGGCGGGTCCGAGTTGGGCTGAGATGTTGCGCCAGCAGCAAATCGAGGCGGTGCTGCTGGTCCCGGCCTGACCGGTCTGTCACGTGTCTGTAGGACACGTTGCCCGCATCTTCGAGGAGGCCGGTCTGGCCACCGTCGTCGTTGGCATCCGGGCGTTTCGGCCCCGGCTGGCGGCGATGACGCTGCCCCGATTGCTGGTAACCCCGCATCTGATGGGCCGGCCGTTGGGCCCGCCGGGCGACGATGAGCGGCAGCGCGCCACGGTGCTGGCCGCCCTGGATGTGCTCGATAGCGCCGGGGCGGGCGGCACGGTCATCGAGTTGCCGGGGCGGTACCGGGTCGAGCGTCAGCCTCGTGTCCGGTAAATTTTGCCAATCCAGTGTACCATAGAGGAACAGTTACTACCGTACACTTGTGTATTCGTTCATTCGTGGCATTCGTGATTAGAAGTGTACGGAAATGAGGGAGGAACATAGCATCCGGAAGGAAAGGCTCCCGATGGTCCACAAGAATTACTACAGGATTTTGGGGGTCCAGACAAACGCCACCCCCGGCGAAATACGCTCTGCTTTTCGGCGGTTGGCCCGCAAACATCACCCGGACCTCAACCCGGGCGACCCCCAGGCTGAGGCGCGCTTCAAGGAAATCAACGAAGCCCACGAAGTGCTTGGCGACCCGGTCAAGCGCGGTGAATACGACCGGCGCCGGGCAGCAGGCCGCCAGGTGCGGCCGCCGGCCAGGCCCCGGCCCGCCCCGTCCAGTTGGGAGCGACGATTGAGCCATCTGGAGGCCGGGCAAGACTATCTGCGTTGGGTGGCCGGGGCGGTCGGCATTGGCCTGGGCCTGATGTTGCTCACATCAGGGGCGATTAGTATGGGCTGGGCATCAATTTTGGTGCTGGTCGTGATGGCTCTGGCCGGCGGCCTGGGGGCGATCGGTTGGGGGCTTTACGCCAGCGAGCAAACGAAATGCCCGCGTTGCCACCGGGCCCAGGGGGTGGAAGAGCTGCGACGAGACACGGTCGGCATCTTTAAGAAAAGCGCTTACTCCCCTTTCGGTTCTAGAAACCGGCAGTTTTTCGTGGTGCCCCACGTCAAGTACCGGCTGCATTATCGCTGCCGGCAATGCGGCCATCGCTGGCTGGCAACCGTAACCCGGAAGTTGTGATCAGGTTGTAAAGGCTGCTGCAGGACCTTGTCCGGAAATTGGCCCCGCTGCTTGCGGGGTCTTTGTATTTTCCAGGACGAAAGGTGACATATGTCTATAAAACAGGGGACATTTGTCACTAACGCCAATCGGCGGCAGTGATTAAACTGGTTAGAACCAGGGGGAGTCAAAGCTGGAAATGGTTCAGGGTCATTTCCGAAACTTTGGAGAGGAGGTCATGATTATTGTCCAGACCATCGTTGTTCCATTCTGAAACAAACGGTCCTCTGCCACCGGATCCACAACAACTGAACCCTTCGTTGATCACCCAACAACTTACGAAGTATAAGCCGCAAAAGCTGGCGATCCTGGTCACGCTGGCCTTGTTGCTTTTGGGCTGCCTGAATCTGGCCTTTAAGCCCGTTTCCTGGACGGTGGCCCCCGGCGAATGGGCAGAGGGGGTGCGGGCGGAGGCCACCCGCAACGAAGCAGACCGCGGGCCAAAAACGTCCCCAGCTCCAGCGGCGGCCAGCAACCGGGCCGTGAACTCCTCCCCGCCGCAGACGCCGGCGCTAGCCCAGCCGGTCCAGCCAGACCAGCCGGGGATCGAGCACGTGCTCATCATCAGCATCGATGGCCTGCGGCCCGACGCCCTGGACCGGGCCCAGACCCCCGTCCTGGACAGTCTGCGGGCGCAGGGGGTCTATTGCCCCTTCGCTCAAACCATTAAGATCAGCGTCACCCTGCCCAGCCACGCCTCGATGTTGGGCGGGATGGTCCCGGAGAAGCACGGCATTCTGTGGGGCCTGCCCTACATCGGCTGGCCCGGTATGAACGGGCCGACCCTGTTCAACGTGGCCCACGAGGCCGGCCTGAGCACGGCGATGGTCTTCGGCAAAGAGAAGCTGAACTATCTGGTGTTGTCCAACTCGGTCGATAAGCTGTTTGGGGTGGATGCGCACGATCCGGAGGTCAAGGAGCGGGCGGTCGAGTTCATTCAGGCCGGCTTGCCGGATGTGATGTTTGTTCACTTCCCGGATACGGACCGGGTGGGGCACGAGTATGGCTGGATGTCGGACAACCAGCTTCACGCCGTCACCTATGTCGATGGCCTGATCGGCGACATCCTGGCGGCGCTGGAGGGCGGGGGCTATCTGGAAAGCACGCTGCTGATCGTAACTTCCGACCACGGGGGCCATGGGTTTGGGCACGGCGATGACTCGCCGGTAGACCGGACGATCCCCTGGCTGGCGGTGGGGCCGGGGGTGCCTCGGGGGGAAATCTTATACAGGCCCATCAACACCTACGATACCGCGGCCACGGTCTTGCACGCCCTGGAACTGCCTATTCCTGAGATATGGGACGGGCAGCCGGTGCTTGAAATCTTCCGGCGCAACGGATGAGTATGTAAGATTAGCCAGAACCAGCCCGTCTAATTGGTGATAGGTTAAGTCGCGAGGGTTGGACGGACAAATACAGTGTCCGGGCCGGATGGAATCACGATTAGTTGCTTTGGGTCTTGGCTAACTGGGATCGACTTTTGCTTAAAAACCAACTTGAATGATTGTTTCAGCCGATTCTATGTTATAATAGAGGTGCTGAGGCCGTAGGCCGGAAAATCGTTTAGCTTTTTATTACTCCATCCACTCCGATTTCGTTTCAAAACTTAATATCGATGGTCTCACCGGTGGCCAGGGTCTTTTACCCCTGGACTAAAATTGCCTGCCTTGCCGCTCCTTTTGCGCTGCGGGAGCCAGGCGAGGCCGTAGCTTGAAGCCGGGTTGCTTTTGCCCGATACAGCGGCCCGCATCGAGAATACCACCGCAATACCACTTTTGGCAGATGCAACGGCGCTTGCTCTGGCTTTATACTGCGTGCAGCGTCAAATGAAACCAGAGTGCTATGATTACGTATTACAAATAGCGATGGAAGGCTGAGTTACCTGAGAAGCTTAACCGAATTCGTCAGCGCTGCCTACGTAAGATATGCGATGGGTAGGCTATGGCCAGGCTGTCTGGCCTGGATGACAGAGATGTTACCAGTCTGGGAGTTTTCTTGGGCTGGTTTTCTTTCTTTATGCGGGCTGGAAGCGCCCGCCGGGCCGAAAGGCGTACCTTGCTGGGGAAGTCAACCGGCGGGTGCAACAAGGAGTATATATCTTATGCGCTACAAGACCTTAGCCACGCTGATACTATCCACCGCCGTGGTCGTTTCGTTGCTGGCCGGCGCCCCTCCGGTGACCGTGGCGGCAGCCCAAACCCCGTCCCTGGCTTGCGTCGAGGAACACACCGTGCAGGCCGATGATCTGTTGAGCGCCATCGCCGACAGGTTTTACGGGGATCTGTTCGCCTACACCGCCATTGTGGAGGCCACCAACGCCGCCGCCCAGCGCGATGATAAATACGCCAGCATCGCCGACGCGGATGTCATCGAGGTGGGCCAGGTGCTGTGCATCCCCGGTGAGGAGGACGCGCTGGCGATGTTGGGCGAACAACCCCAGGCACCCGCCCCCGCGCCGACCCCTGCTGCGCCGGCCCAGCCGGTTGTAACGCAAAGCGCAGCCACGGGTTCGATTCGCTTCTCGCAAGAATCGCGCGTGGCCCGGCAACCGTTCCAGTTGACGATGGCCAGCCAGGTTGGCGGAACCATCCACTACACGACCAACGGCTCGCTGCCCAGCACCCAGAGCCCCCGCTACGGAGGCCCCATCAGCATCAACGAATCGACGGTCGTGCGGGCGCAAGTCTTTAGCGCAGATGGAACGCCCGTGGGCGATGTCCAGACCAGGTCATACCTGATTGCGGACTACGACCAGACCATCCCGGTGGTTTCGATTGTGGCCGACTGGGGCGATTTGAACACCCTGCACGAGTTTGCGGCGGAGCGGGGCAAAGATTGGGAGCGCCCCATCAACATCGAGTATTTCGAGCCGGGCGGGCGAATTGGCTTCAACGTCAAGGCCGGCATTCGCATCCACGGCAACTTCTCCCGGCTGTTCAGCCCAAAGAAATCCTATCGCATTTACTTCCGCAAAGAGTACGGCGGGCCGGGCAACCTCGACTACCCGCTGTTTGAAGACACTTCCGTGACCAAGTTTGATAAGCTCGTGCTGCGGGCCGGGTTTCAAGACTCGTTTCTCCATCGCAACATCCCCGATCGCGCCGACCGGCACGAACAGGCCAAATTCATTAGCGATCAGGTGGTGCGCAATCTGCACCGCGATATGGGCCAACCCATCGCCCACGGCGACTGGGTCCTCTTGTATCTGAATGGCGAGTTTTGGGGGCTCTACAACCTGACCGAGCGCATCGACCTCCAGTTCATTCGCTCGTATTCCGACAAAGATTCGGATTGGGACATCATCGTCAAGGAGAGCGGCTGGGAAGAGGGCGTCTGGTATAACCGCGAGGAGGTCAGAGACGGTGGTTACGGGGTCTGGCTCGAAAATCAAAACTGGGTCGGCAGCGCCGATTTCAGCAATCCCGGCAACATCGGGGTTTTGGAGTGGCGGGTCGATATGGAGAACGTCTTTTCCTATATGTTCCTCCAGGCCTACGTGCAGAACACCGACTGGCCCGGCGCGAACTGGGTCGTCTACCGGCGCAACGATCCGGGCGCTGTCGGCAATGAAGCCCAGTGGCGGATGATGGTCTGGGATGCCGAAGAGGCGTTCGGCACCACCGGCGGCGGCTTCAAGTTAGATTTGAACACCGTGGAGCGGGTGCACAGCCCGCACGACAGCATCACCCGCATCCTGGAAAAGCCGTTCCTCAGCAACTGCGCCTTGAAACACCAGTTCGTAAATCGGGCGCGGGAATACCTGGGCGTCGAGAACCTGAACGGGCGACCGGCGAGCGAGGTCGGCCAGCTTGCCAAAGATAGGGTCATAGCCGAAATCACGCGGCAGGCCGCCGTCGTCCGCCCCTTCATTCAGATGGAATCCACCCGCTGGGCGCCCGATCTACCGGGGCTGGCAATCTTCGACCGGAACGTGGAGAACATGCTGCGCTTTACCGGCCAGCGGGAAGAGGTGGTGTTGCATCACCTGGACATCCTGCGCTACCAGACGTTTACGGATTGTCAATAAGAACTGTGTGCAATATGCCATCTATCTTCGAACGCTTTGTAAAACCTCACCCCGGCCGGACCATCGGCCTGGTGTCCATCTCCTTGCTCGTTTTGGGGGCGCTGCTGGTGCCGCCCGTCTCCCTGGCCGACCGCCTGCTTGCCGTCGGTTACGAAGCCGTCGATTCCGGGGGCGGCCCGGTGCAAAGCCCGGATGGAGCCCAAATCCTCTTCCGCCCGGCGGACCCGAACCGTCCGGCCTGGCTCAAACTGGAGGCTGCGCCCGGCAGCGCTTTGCCGGCGGAGGGCGTGAGTGTTCCGGCTGGCCTGACACCGGCCGGCCCTCTCTACAGTCTGCAACATCGGGGCGGCTCCCCGGCGACGGTTGAGCTGACCCTGCCCGTGCCCGTCGAAACCGGGCTCCGGCAGACCCTGGATGTCTACGCCTGGGACGGCGCAGAGTGGACCTGGCTGCCCAGCCACCCCAATCCAGCCGGGAATGCGCTGGTATCGGATCTGGATTTTCTGCCGCAACTGGTGGCCGTGATGCAGACCCAACCCTCGGCCCTCAACCTGGCCGCCGATGTCAATGACGGCAGCGCCCTGCCCGCCAACCTCAACCCGGCCATCGCCGAAATCAACCCCCAGGGCGCTCGCCTGGGCCAGGACGGCCGCTTGGCCGGCGCTCCGGCGGAATTGCCCCTCGATTTTCAAAACACCGATTTTATGGTGATCCCCACCATTCGCAGCCGGATTGTTGAAGATTCTGCGCGCTCAACCCCAGTAGACAGCCTGTTGCTCGACCCCGGAGTTAGAGAGCGGCACATCAACGACATCGTGGCCCTGGTGCAGGATAACGGCTATGACGGCCTTGACCTCGATTACCGGGGCATTAGCCCGGAGTTGCGCCAGGAGTACACCGCCTTTCTGGCCGAGCTGCGCCGGGCTTTGCCGGCGGACAAGCGTCTTTCCGTTCGCGTCGAGCTGCCGCAGCAGACGTCCCTCGGCACCTGGGACAGCGGCGCTTACGACTGGCAGGCTATCGGCCAGATTGTCGATACGGTCAAGGTGCCGGCCTGGCCCGATCCCAAGGCTTATGCGGCGGGCGGCAGCGTGGAGGCCATGCTCGATTGGGCGCTGGGCCAGGTCAATCGCCGCCAGTTGCAGTTCCTCATTCGAACGGGCAGCACGGAATCGATAGACGGCAGGCCGCGCCCGCTGGCCTACGCCGAGGCCCTGGCCCAAATTGGCGATGCCAACGCGCTCCACGCCCCGGGCGTGATCGACCCCGGCCAGCGGGTTGAGTTCACGCTGCGCGGAGCGCCCGCTTCGACCGGCGTTCAGGTTGATGAGAGCAGCAGCACCTATTGGTTCGCTTATCTGGATGAGGACAACCGGCACCATACCCTCTACCTTGAAAATGCAGCCTCGGTGGTTCCCGCCCTGGAAGTGGCGGCCCGCTACAACCTGGGCGGGGTGGCCATCCTGGATAACGACAACGACGCCCGCATCTGGGCGGCGGTGCGCCACTTTCTCGATCAGGCGGCCCCGCCCGCGGCCAGCCGCTATTCCGTGGAATGGCAGGTGCAGGGGGCCGATGGCCGCGTCATCGCCGAGGAAGCGGTTGACTTGAGCAACCCCAATTACGCCTGGACCGCCCCCGAAGCGGGCGGCGCGTTCGAGGTGGCGGCCCGCATCTCGTCGAACCAGGACAGCGCCGTCGTGCCTCGGGGCAGCGTGGTGGTCCTGGTGGCAACGCCCACGCCCACGCCCACCCCGACGCCCACGCCGACCTCGACCCCCACCCCGACCCCGACGCTGACGCCCACGCCCAGGCCGACCTCGACGCCCACGCCGCAGCCAACGCCAACCCCCAGACCGGCCCAGAACGCCCCGGTCCAGCAGCCGGCAGCGCCCCCGCCCCCGGCGGTCCCGGCCGTCAATGCGCCTTTTGGCTACGGTATCCAGGCCGATCCCCGGGGCGATACGGGGGCTAACATCAACCACATCAAGACCCTGGGCTTTAGCTGGGTCAAGTTCCAGATGCCGTGGAAGGACGTGGAGCCGGCTCCCGGCAACTTCTCCTGGGGACTGTGGGATGGCATCATCGACGCCTATAGCGCCAACGGCATCCAGGTGATGCTCAGCATCCCCAAGGCCCCCGATTGGGCCAGGCCGCCGGACGATGACAAAAGCGTCGAAGGTCCGCCCCAGGACCCGGCCAAATACGCCGAGTTCGTGGCCGCCGTGGCCGGCCGTTACGCGGGCCGGGTCCAGGCGATTGAGGTTTGGAACGAGCAGAATCTGTGGTACGAAGCCGGCGGCGTAGGCCGAATTAACGCCGCGAATTACGTTCAATTATTGCAACTGTCGTATCGAGCCATCAAGGCTGTCAATCCGGACATACTCGTCATCAGCGGCGCGCTGACCCCGGCCGGCAACGTCGGCGAGGCGGCCATCGACGACATCGACTACTTGAAGCAAATGTATGCCGCCGGGGCCAAAGGCTTCTTCGACGCCCTGGGCGCTCACCCCAGCGGCTACAACTGTCCGGCCAACGGAGACTGGCGCATCGTGCAGGATTCAACGGCCACCAGCTTCCGGGGCCCCTTCGATAACCGCCACCATAGCTGGTGTTTCCGGGGCACGATGGAAGGCTACCGCGAGGTGATGGTGGCCAACGGCGACGGCCATAAGGCCATCGTGCCCACCGAATTCGGCTGGGCCGTTTCAGGCAATCCCCAACCCGGCTACGAATACGCCCGCGACAACACGCCCGAAGAGCAGGCGCAGTGGATCGTAGAAGCCTATCAGTTGGGCAAAGGCTGGGGCTGGGTGGGTCCGATGTTCCTGTGGAACCTGGATTACGGCCGAACCGCCGCCGGCACCGAGTTGGCTAACTTTGGCATCCTCGATACGCCCGCCTTTCACGCCCTGAGCAATGTGCCGAAGTAGGTGACGAAAAGAGAAGTGGGTTCAATGTGCAGTTTCAGTGGATCCGATTTGTAGCACAAACTGTTAGTTTGTGCGGGTCAAACTAACAGTTTGACCTACATAAATTGAGTTTCCAGGTGTAGTTACGATGATTAACAAAAGAAAACCAACAAGATTCTTCTGGTCCGTGTTGATAGCCCTTTTGTTGTTTAGCTTTGGACAGATCATTACCACCTCCGCCAGTAACAACGCCAGCCGTCTGATCATCAATGAGTTTTTGGCGGCCAACGGCCGCGGTCTGGCCGATGAAGACGGCGATTTGTCCGATTGGATCGAAATCTATAACCCCGGCCGCCAGACGGTCAATCTGGCCGGCTGGGCTCTGACCAACGACCCTAACCAGCCCCAACAATGGACCTTCCCCGATATGAACCTGAGGGGTGGGGAATACCTGGTGGTCTTCGCCTCCGGCAAGAACCGCAGAACGCTGGAGCCTGGTGCTGCCCTCCACACCAACTTCAAGCTCAGTAAGAGCGGGGATTTCCTGGGTCTGCACAACGTGCTGGAAGGCCGGTTCGTAGATGTGATTTCCCCCGGGTTTCCGGAGCAGTTCGGAGACATTTCTTACGGTCGCTACGGGGACGCCTCGACCTACGGTTACCTGTTCCGGCCCACGCCGGGGGGAGCCAACGATGAGACGCTCGTTTGGGCGGGGGTCGTGGCCCCGGTCGAGGTCAGTGTAGAACGGGGTTATTATGAGCAGCCGGTGGCGGTTGCCCTGACCTCGGCCACGCCAGAGTCCACGATCCGCTACACCACGGACGGCAGCCAGCCGACCGAAATCAACGGCGCAGTCTACCGCGCGCCGCTAACGGTTAAGTCCACGACCCTGCTGCGGGCGGTGGCCCTCAAGCCCGATCACCTGCCATCGGAGACGGCCACCCACTCCTACATCTTTGTGGACGGTGTACTCAGCCAGCCGGCAAATCCGCCCGGCCTGCCCTCGAGTTGGGGGGCGCGGCTGACCAACATCGAGGGCCGGACGGTCGTCTCGCCGGTTGAGGCCGATTACGGGCTGGACCCGGACCTCGTCGACGAGCCGGGCGAGCGAGAGGTCATCGCCCAGGGCCTGGCTGCCTTGCCCGCCCTATCCCTGGTGATGGACGGGCAGAGCTTTGCCGGCCTCTACACCTACCCCGGCGAGCGGGGCAAAGCCTCGGAGCGCCCGGTGTCGGTGGAGCTGATCGATCCCGCCGGGGCGGAGCCGGGCTTCCAGGTGAACGCCGGCCTGCGGCTCGACGGCGACCTGCAGGACCCTGCCCTCAGCCCCAGGCGTTCCTTGCGGCTCTTCTTCCGGGGCGATTACGGCGCATCCAGGCTCGAGTATCCGCTCTTCGCCGACTCGCCGGTGGAGAGGTTCGACACGCTCCTGCTCCAGGCCGGCGCCGGCCGTGACCAGTGGCTCCGCGCCTCGCAGGCGGCGATGTCGGGCCTTGGTTCGCACGGGCGGTTCGTGCATCTGTACATCAACGGCCTGTACTGGGGCCTGTACAACCTGCTGGAAAAGCCGAACGCGCCCTTTATGGCCACCTACCTGGGCGGCGAGGAGGACGATTGGTTTGTGGCCGACCGGGAGGGCCCCCTCCGGGATGACCTGGACAGCCGGGCCGACCGCTTGAACTACCTGTTTGCCACGCTCGGTTTCGCCGCCCGGACGGACGGCACCTTCGAGCCGCCGCCGCATCTGGCCGAAAGGTACGCCGAGCTGGCTTCGTACTTCGACCCGGTCCAGTTGAGCGACTACATGATTTTGGACTGGTACGCGACGACCCTGGGCTGGCCGGAGAACGACTGGTACGCGGCCATCCGCCTCCAGGACCGGCCGGGGCAGGGCAAGTCCCTGATCGACGAGGCCCCCCCGGCGGGCGAGCGGGCCGCTGATCCCCAACTTAACATCGTTTACCCTGTGTTCGAGACGCTGCTGCACGACCCGGATTTCCGGATGCAACTGGCCGACCGCCTCTACAAGCACCTCTTCAACGAGGGCGCGTTGACCGCTGCCAAGGCGCAGGCCCGCTGGCTGGCGCTTAGCCAGGCCCTCGACCCGGCCATGGCCGGCGAGGCCGCCCGCTGGGGCGATGTGACGCCGGACGGCTGGCGGCAATCAAGCCAGGCGGTGCTGGCTCGAATGGAGGGCAATGCCGCCAGTGTGATCGCCGTGGCCCGCGATGCTGGCTACTATCCCGACCTGGAACCGCCCCTGTTCAGCCAGGACGGCGGCCTGGTCGAGCGCGGGTTCGTTTTGACGATGTCAGCGCCCGCCGCCTTCGAGGGCACCATCTATTACACCACCGACGGCTCCGATCCGAGGATGCCGGTCACCGGGGCGGTGGCCCCCACGGCGCGAGCCTACGACGGCCCTGTGGTGCTGACTGCGACCACGCGCCTCAAGGCCCGGGCCTTCGACGATGGCTCCGGGCGGGAGCTGGCTGCGGCGGGGCAAGTCCCGGCCGCATCTCCCCCGCCGGAGGGCGGCGGCCACGTCTGGAGCGCCCTGCACGAAACCAACTTCAGCGTGGTCGAACAGGACAACCACCTCCGCCTGACCGAGATTATGTACAACCCTGCCGGCGGGGACGATTATGAGTTCCTGGAGCTGACCAACGTCGGCAATGAACCGCTGGAGCTGGCCAACCTGTTCCTTGACGATGGCGTCCGCTTCACCTTTCCGGCCAGTGCGCCCGCCCTGCCCCCAGGCGCCTTCGTGATCCTGGTCAGCAATCCGGCCGCTTTTGCCGAACGCTACCCCGGCCTGGCCATCAGCGGGGCCTACGAAGGCCACCTGTCGAACAAGGGCGAGAAAATCACCCTAAAAGACGGAGAGGGGCAGACGCTGATCGAAGTCCGGTACGATGACGAAAACGGCTGGCCCATCAGCGCCGATGGGCGCGGAGACTCGCTGGTGCTGGTTGGCCCGGCCAGAGACCCGGCCAACCCCCAGAGCTGGCGGGCCAGCACCCATCTCAACGGCTCGCCGGGCAAGTATGAAAGATGAAGGATGAAGGATGAAAAGGAGCGTCTTTATTCCAGGTTTTTCATCCTTCCTCCTTCCCCCTACAGGTTACCGTCGTGAGGATCAAAGAGTACAGCCGTTATGAACTGAAATACTTGCTGGACCGCGAGCAGTGCCAGGGGGTGATCAGGGCTTTATCCGCTTACCTGACCCCCGACGCCCACGGCGACGGCGACGGGCGCTACGCGATCACCAGCCTCTACTACGATACGGCCGACTACAAGGCCTATTGGGACAAGATCGACGGGCACAAGTTCCGGCGCAAGGTGCGGGTGCGGATCTACGGCGACCAGGTTGTCACCTCCGACACGCGCTGCTTTGTGGAGATCAAGCAGCGCCTCAACAAAACGCTGCAAAAGAAACGGGTGATTTTGCCTTACTCGGTCGCCACCGCCCTGTGCGGGGCCGGAGAGCCGGTCCGGCAAGACCTGTCCGAAATCGATCAGGCCACGGTCGGGGAAGTCCGCTACCTGCAACACACCCTGCAATTGCAGCCGGCCTGCGTGGTCAGCTACGACCGGCTGGCCTTTGAGGGCAGCGAGTACGATCCGGGCCTGCGGGTGACCTTCGACACCAATCTCAAGGGCCGCATTCACGATTTGTCTTTGCTTTCCCAAACCTATGCGGAAAGCCACCTGGTTTTGCCCCCGCAGTGGTGTGTGATGGAAATCAAAGTCAACTATCGAGTCCCGTACTGGCTGACCGAGCTGATCGGCCGCCACCGCTGCACCTTACGCAGAATCAGCAAATATTGTACCGCCCTGGAGCAAGCCAAAGCAGTGCTTCAACGGCAGGAGTATGTTTACTAGGGGAAGACATCATGGACCTCACCGGTTTGTTCGCCAACGTTCAGGATGCCACCGACGTGTTCAGCGTTGGCGATGTCCTGTTCACCACCATCCTCAGCTTTGTGCTGTCGCTGGTCATCGCCTGGGTTTACAAGATCACCTACAAGGGCGTATCCTACACCCAATCGTACGTTCACACCCTGGTCATGATGGGCATGGTCGTGGCCATCATCATGCTGATCATCGGCTCCAACATTGCCCGCGCCTTTGCCCTGGTCGGGGCGCTGTCCGTCATTCGCTTCCGGAACGCGATCAAAGATACGCGGGATGTGGGCTACATCTTTTTTGTGATGGCCATCGGCATGGCCGCCGGCACCCGCTTTTACCTGCTGGCGATCATCGCCACGGCCATCATCGCTTTCATCCTATGGGGGATGTCCACCCTGAGCCTGTTTGCCAGGGACGTGAAGGAGCAAATCCTCAAGATCAGGTTGCCGGCGGATATGCGCTACGACCAGTTGTTCGACCAGATCTTCGGTCGCTACCTGACCCGGTTTGACCTGATCGCCGTGGAGACGGTTCAGGCCGGGACCCTGACCGAACTGATATATGGGATTGAGTTCAGGCGGGGGGCCAACACCCACGAGTTTATGAATAGCCTGCGCCAGCTCAACCAGAACAACAAAGTAGCGCTCATCACCGGGCATCACGAGGTTGATTTGTAATAACCCAGGGCGGCGACCGGCTCAAATTCGCTGCTCGTACGTGGCTTCGATGGCCTTGACCAGCCGGACCAGCGTTTGATTCAGCGGCGTCTCCAGGCCGGCGCGTTTGCCTTCCCGGACGATCGCGCCGTTGATGACGTCAATCTCCGTGGGCGCGGCGCGAAGGACATCGGCCAGCATTGAGGAGCGGTTGGCGGCAGTGGCCCGCGCCACCTCTTTGACCCGGGCCAGCGGGTCGGGGTAGGGCAGCTCGATGCCTTTGGCTTGGGCCACGGCCACCGCCTCGGCTACGGCGGCGGCCATCAATTCGGTGGCCGGCTCGCTTTCGACCAGCACCCCGTTGGGTACGCGCAAGATGGCGGTCAGGGCGTTGATGCCGGCGTTGATGATCAACTTGCCCCAGAGCAGAGCGTCCAGGTCCCCGGCCAGGTGCGTCTCGAGGCCGGCCCGCTCGAACAGGCGTTGAACGGCCTCCACCCGCCGGGCCCGGTCCGGGCGGGTGGCGATGTGGGTCGGACCCGCCCCGGCGTGGCGGACCTGCCCCGGGCCGAGCAGGGTTGCGCCGTGGGCGGTGACCCCCTGCAAAACGCGATCCTGGCCAAGAACCCCGGCCATCATTTCCAGGTTTCCCAACCCGTTTTGCAGCGTCAGGGCCAGGCCGTCGGGCTTGAGCAGGGGGGCTGCCCAACGGCTGGCCTCGACGGTCTGGTGCGATTTGACGAAGATGAGGGCCAGATCGACCTGGCCGCCCACAGCGGTGGGGTCGGGGGTGGCCCGGACGGGGACGGTCCGCGCGGCCCCATCCGGGCCGGTCAGGCGCAACCCGTCCTTTCGCATAGCCATCACATGCTCCAGCCAGGGATCGACCAGCCACACTTCTGCCAGGGGGGAGAGCTTCGCCCCGAAGAGACTGCCCATCGCCCCCGCGCCGAGAATTGCGATCTTCATCAGTAGAGCCGCTCCAGCGCCTCGTCAGAGATGGTGTAGCAATGTTCGGGGCCGGGGAAGTCGCCCGCTTCGACCTCGGTCTTGTACTGCTGCAGGGCCTCCACCATTTGGTCGTGGACGTTGGCATATTGCTTGACGAACTTGGGCACGAAACGGTCGAACAGGCCGATCATATCGTGGGTGACCAGGACCTGGGCGTCGCAATGCGGGCCGGCCCCGATGCCGATGGTCGGGATCGACACCCGCCCGGTGATAATCTCCGCCACCCGGTCGGGGATGGCTTCCAGCACAATCGAGAAGCAGCCGGAGTCCTCCAGGGCCAGGGCGTCGTCGACGAGCTGCCGGACGGCGGCGGCGTCTTTGCCCTGCACCCGGAAGCCGCCCAGCTTGGAAATGGTCTGCGGCGTCAGGCCGATGTGCCCCATCACCGGAATACCCGCCTCGACAATGGCTTTGGCCACGGGCGCAACCAGGACGCCGCCTTCCATTTTGACCACATCCATCCCGGCTTCCTTCAGGAAGCGCCCGGCGTTGTGGACGGCCTCAGTGGTGTTGGTGTAGGACATAAAAGGCATATCGCCCACCAGGAGCGGGTATTTGGCCCCCCGGGCCACGGCCCGGCAGTGGTGCAGCATCTCCTCCATCGTCACCGAGACGGTGTTGGGCAGGCCCAGGACAACCATCGCCAGCGAATCCCCGACGAGGATGACATCGATGCCCGCTTTATCGACGGCCACCGCCGTGGGGTAGTCGTAAGCGGTGACCATCGTGAAGCGTTCTCCGTTTTCTTTCCTGGCCTGCAAATCGAGGATGGTAACCTTGCGGCGGTCGGCCATCGCAACTCTCCTTTCGCGTAGTCAACTTGATAACCAACAAACCCAAAGATGGCATTCCACAGCCTCACATTGGCTCATATGGAAAAAGTGTGCCAACATGTCACTCTGAGCGACCAGCGGGAGCGAAGAGTCCCCCGCAACGCTGTTTGGCAAAGATGAAACGGGGGATTCTTCACTCCGCTTCGCTTCGTTCAGAATGACCTGCACACATTCGACAGATGAGCCCTCACATTATCAAATCATCAAGAAACTCGGATGTTGACTCGACGCTGGTGACGAGCAGGTGGTCGCGGGCGCGGGTGCAGGCGACGTAAAGCAAGTGCCGTTCGGTATTGTAGACTTCTTCCAGGTCTGAAGTGTCCGTCACCTTTTCGATCCGATCCTGCAAAGGGATGACCTCATCATCACAAGCCATCACGGCAACTGCCCGAAATTCCAGCCCTTTGGCCAGATGCATGGTGCAAAGGGAAACAGTTCCACTGGTTGTCGTGATTTTCTCATCCAATACTTTGTAAGCAAGCCCAGCAGTCTCAATAGCGGCTCTGGCTCTTGGCAGTTCAGCCGCGGAACGTACAAAAACACCTATTTCCTCTGGTTCTATCCCAGCGCTGATCCGGTCTTCTAACCACCGGCTGACCGCTTCAATTTCCGATGCGGCGGTCTTAAAGGTGTCAATCGTTGGCACGGGACCATTGAATACCGAGATCGTGCCGCCGCGTTCTTCGGTGATGCCGTCCACATCGGATAGTTCCGGGTCTAATAGTTTATCTGCCTGTATGCGGATTTGGTGCGAGGTGCGGTAGTTGATGCGCAGCGTCTTCGAGCGCCCGCGGATTTCGACGCCGAGCGTTTTCCACGAAAAGGGCTGTTGGAAGATGCGCTGCCCCAAATCCCCGGCGAAGAAGAGCGTGTTTGGGCCGTTTTCAGATAGCGCAGCCAAAAATTTCAGTTGGGGAATGCTGACATCTTGCGATTCATCCACGACGATAAAATTAAAGGGGGAATCTTGACCGGCACTGTATCGAGCCGTCAGTTCGCCGAACAAGCCGGGATAGGTTATCAGCCCCCGTTCTTCGAGGGCAGACCGCACCTGCTCGAATATGGACCACAAGGTCGCCCTGCGGCTTTCGGGCAGCCTGGTCTTTCTGCCCAACCGCGTCACATCCCGATAGGCTTCCCAAGAGTCTAGCTGCCAGGCATCCACTATCTGCTCCCACTCGGTCATCAAGAAATATGGGCTGAAGGAATGTTCGCTAACTTTTCCGGCTGCTTCAGCTAACAAATCCTGGATAGTTTCTTTCGAGGCGAGGCGCGGCTGGCCAATATTCAGCCTGTATAGTCGCTCAGCAATGGCATTCATAGCATAGACTTCGATCTGCTCGCCAAGCCGGGGCTGGTTGTGGAGCAGCCGTCTCAACTTTGTCTTCAGGGCATTCGCCAACGTTTCGGAAAAGGTCGCCAGCAGCACTCTGGTGTCCGGGTTGCTTTTTGCCAGATGAACCGCCCGGTGCAAAGCCACCACGGTTTTCCCTGTTCCGGCAGAACCGGAGACCCGCGCCGGGCCGCTGTAATCCTTCTCCACAATTCGCTTCTGTTCCGGGTGGAGAAAGATCGTCCACTTTTCCCAGGGATAGTCCAGAGCGCGAGCTAATTCGTCTACATCGCTCATCATGCGGAAACGACGCAGGGCATCGGGATGATCGAAGGGGTCGGCTGTCGGCACGGCAACTTGAGGAGTTTGGGGCATCCCACCCGTTGCCAATTCCAGCAGGGCTTCGGCAGCCTCGCCGGGCAGGTGATCGGCCAAATCCAGCACGCTGTCCTCATTGGCGGCACGCACATCGGCTAACCATTCCGCCGGCACACCGTAGCCCAGCAAGTCGTCATCCGGGATACCGGCAAACAAGAGCGGCTTGGGCCTTTCTTCGGTCACATAAGAAGGGATGACGATCTCTTTGACGGTTTCGCGAATTTCTACCAATTGGGCCGCCCCAGTCTTGGGATGGGTTTCCAGTTTGCGGCGCTGCGCCCAGTGATAGGCTGCGTCATGGTGATCCACGTAACAGACCAAAAGGCTTCCCTGACTGCGATGCACAATCAGGCGAATATCGCGGTTGACCCGCACAGAGGCAAAATTAGGGTCTTTGGCCCGGTCCAATTTGTGGAACTTCATCCCCGGACTGGCGGGGTTGATTTGCAAATCAAAGACGGTGGTCTTGACCGCCTTTTGCTCCTGATTGGTGAGTTTGGCTAAACTGTCTATAAAGGTATCGGCTATTCTAAATTCCATGGTGTCCTTTATTGCCTCTTATCAGGTGCGAGGCACTTTCAAAGTGCCTCGCACCTCTTTGCACCTAAACTCTAAACACCTTCATCACCTCATCGCCTAAATGGTTGATTACTTTGACGGCGATGCGCCCCGAGGTGGGTTTATCAAAGGGGCGGGAGACGTCGCTGTGGAGCGAATCCCAGGCCTCGCGATTGATTTCGGCTTTGAGGGTGGTTTTGAGCGATTTGTAGGGGTCGTTGGCCCCCAAAAAGTAGGCTTGCCGCACAAAAAAGCTTTCTTCGTTGTAGTCGGTGTCTACAAACCACATGGCAATGCCCTCCGGCCCGTCGCTGCGAATCTCGCCGCTGCCGGGATGAAAGACATCCACGCCGTTGACTTTAACCTGTATCTGCCCATCTTCGGCAGGCAGAATATCAATATCCGGCTCGCCAAAGATGACGAAAAGATTGCCCTGGCCGGTGTTCTTGAGATCAGCGGCCATGTGCAGGTCGGCGTTCATGCGGGCCTTGAGTACCGGGATGCGCCCCAGCTTATCGAATTCGGTGGAGCGGGCATCGTAGTTAAAGGCGCAGGCGATCAGCACATCAAAGCCGGCTTCCCCGGCCTCGCGGGCGGCGGCCACCAGGTCGGGCCGGGCCACGGTGCCAAATTCGGGGCCAATGAAAATACCCGCCCGGCGCAGGGGTTTATCTTCATCCCCGCCTTCGTGATAGCGCCCTTCGGCGCAGATGTAATGGCCGGGCCAGGGGGTAAGCGAGGAGAAGGTGATTTTGTCTGTTTTGTGGGCTTGCTGCACCCCGGCCATTTTGAGGTTGTCCAGAATCATCTGGACAAAGCTTTGCCCTTTGCCGTAGCCGGCTTTGCCTTCGGCCACCCCGTCAATCAATTCGTCGTTTTCGTCCACACCCAAAACCCGGTGCGGCGAGAGGCTTTCGACGGTGAAGGGGCCGGCCACGCGCACGGTCTTTTTATCCTCGTAGGGTTGGTCGTACAGGTATTCATAATCGGCATTGGCGGCGATGGAGGCGTCAATTTCTTTTTGGCGGGCGATGCGCTGCTGCCACCACTGCTCGTGCAGCTTTTTGGCGTGTGCAAGGTGCGTTGCACTTGCCAAGTGCGACGCACCTAACTCGCGGGGAATCTCCCATTCCTCCCAACTTTGGCCCACAGCCTGATTGAGCTGCGCCCGCAGCGGTTCCAGCTTTTCCTGAAAAGTCTCCCATATCACGTCAATTTCGGCGTTGTTGGCGATGGCTTTGAGGGTGATGTGCGGCACGCGCCGGTAAACAAAGCCCTGGCGGATGTTGCCGTAGGTTGGATTATCGGAGGGCAGGGTGCGGGAGATTTCGGCTTCTTTGAGCTGGCCCTCGCGGCTGTCTTTCAAAAGGTAGTAGGGGTAGCGCGCGCCCATGATGCGGGCGCGGGCCAGGGCCAGGGCCACGCGGGAGGTATCAATGGTGATCCACCTGCGGCCCCATTGTTCGGCGACGTAGGCGGTGGTGCCGGAACCGCAGGTGGGATCGAGCACCAGATCGCCGGGGTCAGTGGCCATGAGGATGCAACGCTCAATGACTTTCGGATGGGTTTGAACCACATAAATTACATCTGGAGGACTTGCAATATCCGACCAAACATTGTTTATTTCATAGGCAGGATAATCATCTAAATATCTTTTATATCTAATCGTTTTACCGGTGTGTGCAATCCTGTTAGCTTTTTTTAATCTGAATAGTCCTTGTTCGTGAGTTAGCCAACCTTTTGTAACTCGTGGTAAAAAAGTTTTTCCGTTGAATTTAAACTCAAAATATGATGAGCCACCAGATCCGAAAGTGGTTAAAGTAGTTGTTTGATATATTTTCCATCCACTTTTCAATAACGCACTTCTTTCACTTTCGTCTTTTGGAGCTCGCATTGATTGGCCTTGTAAAGAGATTATCTGATCGTACCGTGCCCCGGAGCCATGCCCAATCCCAAATTGTTTTTTTAAGAACAGTTGTCTATATTTTGCTTTTTCGGAATCTTTACTGTACCAGAGAATAAAATCGGACGCCCCTTTAATATGTCGTGAAGCCAGTCCAGCCATTTTTTGTAATGTGATAAGTGAGATAAAATTCTCATCTCCAAACACTTCATCCATCAATGCCCGCAC
>JBHHXL010000036.1:0-21498 GCA_046757065.1 Anaerolineae bacterium | reverse complement strand
CAGGGGAGTTAATGATCGGATACAATGTACTGGTCATCGGCGCGGGGCTGGCCGGGCTGACCACGGCCTGCTTGCTGGCCCAGGCCGGGAAAAAGGTGTTGCTGGTCGCTGAGGGGGCGGGCGCGTTGCTGCTGGCCCCCGGTTGCATCGATGTCCTGGGCTACCAGCCCGCCGGCTCGAAGACGCCGGTCGAGCGCCCCCTGGACAAACTGCCCGCCTTCCTGGCCGATTGGCCGGACCATCCCTACCGGCTCCTCGGCGCGGAGGCCATTGAAGCCGGTCTGCAAGCGTTTGCCGAATTGGCCCGGGACAGCGGCCTCGACTACCGGGGCCAGGCGGAGCGTAACTGGCTGCTGCCCGGCCCCGCCGGAGCGGTGCATCCGACCTGCCTGGCCCCGGCCGCGATGGCCGCCGGCGATCTGCGCCGGGGCGGGCGGATGCTGATCGTCGGCTTCCACGAGCTACGCGATTTCTACCCGGCCTTGATCGGCGACAACCTCAACGCCCAAAAGCTGGGCGTCCGGGCCGGGGCAGCCAGCCTCGAGGCCCCGCCGCCCATCTCCGGCAGGCCAAACGCCACCCCGATCGATCTGGCCCGGGCCTTTGAAACCGAAGCTTTCCGGCAGGAGGTGGTCAGGCGGGTCAAAAGCAAGGCCAGGGGCTACGGGCGCGTCGGGTTTCCGGCCGTCCTCGGCCTGGAGCGCCACGCCGGGGTGGTGGCCGACTTGCAGCGGCAGTTGGGCAAGCCGGTCTTTGAGATCAGCACCCTGCCGCCCTCGGTCCCGGGCCGCCGCCTGTTTGAAGCCCTGCGCCGGGCTTTTCAAAAGGCCGGGGGGCGGTTTATCCTGGGGGGCCGGATCGTCGAGGGCAGGCTGGCGGCGGGCCGGGCCGACGCGGTCCGGCTGGAAACGGCGGCCCGCCTCAAGACCATCCGGGCCGGGGCCTACGTCCTGGCCACGGGCGGCGTCTTCGGCGGGGGCCTGCAAACCGACGCCGGGGGGCGGGTGTGGGAGCCGATTTTCGGCCTGCCGGTCGTGGCGGATGGGGACCGGCGGGCCTGGTTCGAGGCCAGGTTTCTGGCCGGCGACGGCCATCCCCTCAATCGCTACGGCCTGCGGGTCAACGAGCATCTGAACCCGGTGGATGAGGGTGGGCAGCCGGTCGCCGCAAACCTGTTCGTGGTTGGCTCCGCCCTGGCCGGCTCGGATTGGACGCGGGGCCGGACCGGAGACGGCCTGGCCGTGGCCACAGCGGCCAGCGTGGCCGGGAGGGTGGGGGCAGGGGAAGGATGAAGGCTGCAATGTGGAGGGCAAAGAAATTCGTCCCTAGTCCTCCGTCCGTCCACTTCTGACTGAGGTAACGACAATGACAACATCGCCCATCTGGACCGAAGCGCAGCACTCGGCGGATTTGTGCGTCAAGTGCAACATCTGCACTTCGTTCTGCCCGGTGGCCAGGGTAACCGACCGCTTTCCGGGGCCGAAGTACGTCGGACCCCAGGCGCAGCGCTTCCGCCATCCCCGCGATGCCTCCGTCGATGACAGCCTGGACTATTGCAGCGGCTGCGGCGTGTGCACGATGGTCTGCCCGCACGGGGTCAAAGTGATGGAGATGAACGCCAAGGCCCGCCACCAACTCTACCAATCCCGGCCCATCCCCCTCCGAAACCGGCTGCTGGGCCGCTCGGAGTTGCTGGGGCGATGGACCAGCCCCTTCGCGCCCCTGGCCAACAGGTTCCTCGGCAACCCGCTGGCCCGGCTGGCGCTGGAGGCGCTGCTCGGCATCGACCGCCGCGCCCCTTTGCCCCCCTTCTCGTTCGAGACGTTCCGGGGCTGGTTTAACGGCGTCCACCGCAAAGCGATGTTGCTATCCGAAAAGCGGGTGGTCTATTTCCACGGTTGCAGCACCAATTACTACGAGCCGGGCGTGGGTAAAGCCGTGGTCGCCGTCCTGGAGCACAACGGCTTCGAGGTCATTGTCCCGCCGCAGGTGTGCTGCGGCCTGCCGCTCCTGTCCAACGCCGAATTCGAGGCGGCCCGGGCCTACGCGAGGCGCAACATCGAGTCGCTGGCCCGCTACGCCCGCCAGGGGTACGCCATCGTCGGCGCATCGACCAGTTGCACCCTCTCCCTCAAGTCCGACTACCGCCACATTTTAGACATCCACACGGCGGAAGCCGACCTGCTGGCCGGGCAAACCTATGACATCTGCGAGTTCTTGCTGGAGCTGGCCGAGGCCGGCCAGTTGAAAACCGATTTTGAGCCATTTACCGCGACCCTGCCCTATCACGCTCCCTGCCAGTTGCGAGCGCACAATATGGGCCTGCCGGCCATCGAGCTGCTGGAGCTGATCCCGGACCTGGAAATCGCCCTGGTCGAGGCCGATTGCTGCGGCATCGCCGGCACGTATGGCTACAAAAAGGAAAAGTACGACATCGGGCTGGCCGTGGGCCGCGCGCTGTTCGAGCAGATTCGGGAGGCAGGGGCGACGCTGGCCGTGTGCGACAGCGAAACCTGCCGCTGGCAGATCGCCCACGCCACCGGAGCCAGGCTAGTCCATCCGGTTGAGCTCCTGGCCCACGCCTACGGCCTGCGGCGGCTGGAGGGGTAAGTCTTGAACATCCTTGTCTTTGGCGCGGGCGCGATTGGCTGTTTTATCGGCGGGCGACTGGCGGCGGACGGCCGGCGGGTGACGCTGCTGGGCCGCCCGGCGCTGATGGCAAAGATCGCGGCGGACGGCCTCCGCCTGGACCGGCCCGGCCACTCGTCGCAGACTGTCCGGCCCGAAACGGCGGTCGATTTGGCCGGGCCGTCCCCCCCCTTCGACTTCATCCTGCTGACCGTCAAGACCTACGACGTGGCCCGGGCCATCGACGGTTTGCGGGCGCGCCCGGCGCTGCTGGAGGGCGCGCATCTGGTTTCGCTGCAAAACGGCCTGGGCAGTGAGGAGCAACTGGCGGCGGCTTTCGGCCCTGAGAAGATCATCGCCGGGACGTTGACCCTGCCCATCCGCATCCCCGGGCCGGGCGCGGTTGAGGTCAGCAAGCCCAAAGGAGGGATTGGATTGGCCCCGCTGGATCCCGGCCAGCCCGTGGGCCGCCTGGCCGGGGCTCTCGACCGGGCTGGCCTGGCGGCAGCGGTCTACGACGACTACCGGGCCTTGAAGTGGTCCAAGCTGCTGCTGAATATGGTCAACAACGCCGCCTGCGCCATCCTGAACCGGCCTCCGGCCCAGATTGTGGCCGATCCCCGCCTGTTCAACCTGGAGATCGAGGCTCTGCGCGAGGCGGTGGCCGTGATGCGAGCCGGGGGGGTCAGGGCGGTCCGGCTGCCGGGCTACCCGGTCGATTGGCTGGTCCGTTTGCTGGCGGCGCGCTGGCTGCCTCTGGCCGTCACCCGGGCCGTTTTGCGCCCCTTTTTGCTGGGCGGGCGCGGGGGCAAAATGCCCTCGTTGCAGATCGATCTGGCGGCGGGCCGGCCCGCCTCGGAGGTCGATGCCCTGAACGGGGCCGTCGTTCGGGCCGGCCAGGATTTGGGGATAGCCACGCCCGCCAATCGAGCCCTGCGCGACACGTTACAGGGGCTGGTATCGGGCAGGTTGGACTGGGACGCCTGGCAGCGCCATCCGCACAGGCTGCTGGAGGCCGTGGCCGCCAACCGGCCCACCGGGGACGAGACGCCCGGCGATAATTGACATCGGCCCCCGGCCACAGTATTATTTGCCCCGATTCCCATCTTCCCCCAGGAGACGAGGTTTGATGCCCGACAAACTCATGTCCCTTTCCGAGGCTGTTCAACGCTTCATCCCCGATGGAAGTTCCGTAGCGATGGGCACGGCCCTGGAGTCCTTCATCCCCTTCGCCGCCGGCCACGAAATCATGCGCCAGGGCAAAAAGAAGCTGGCCCTGGTCGGCCCCATCTCCGACATCCTGTTCGACCAACTGATCGGCGCCGGCTGCGTGGGCAAAATTCAGGCGGCCTGGATGGGCAACGTCATCACCGGCTCCGGCTACAACATCCGCCGGGCCGTCGAGGGGGGGCGGATCGTTGTCGAAGACCATTCCAACCTGACCGTTACCCTGGCCCTGCTGGCCGGAGCGATGGGCGTGCCCTTCCTGCCCGCCCGGACCGCGCTCGGCAGCGACCTGCCGGCGACCAACCCCGGCCTGCAAGCCTTCGACTGCCCCTTGACGGGCCAGCGGCTGATGGCCGTGGCCGCCATCAACCCCGACGTGGCCATCGCCCACGCCCAACGCTGCGACGCCACGGGCGCGGCCCACATCTGGGGCAACTTCGGCAACACCAAGCAGGCCGCCCTGGCCGCCAAACACGTGATCGTCACCGCCGAAGAGATCGTCCCGCCGGAGGTCATCCGCAGCGACCCCAACCGGGTGCTGGTTCCGGCCTTCAAGGTCAGCGCCGTTTGCCACGTGCCCTGGGGCGCGCACCCGTCGGGCGTGCCGGGGCACTACAACCGGGACCACCAGGCTTATCTGGATTACCAGGCCGCCAGCCGGACCGAGGCCGATTTCGCCGCCTGGCTGGAGCGGTTTGTGACCGGCGTCGATGACCGGGCCGGTTACTGCCGGCAGGTGGGCCAGGACCGGCTGGCCGCGCTGCGGCCCCGGAAAGCGGCCCTCTCGGAAGTGGCAGATTATGGGTATTAGATGTTAACTGTGGAGACGTTATGACCGACCCCCCTTACACCCGTTCCGAATTGATGGTTGTGGCCGCCGCCCGCGAAATCGAGGACGACGAGGTGGCCTTCGTCGGGATGCGCCTGCCGCTGCTCAGTTTCCAACTGGCCCAATCGACCCACGCCCCCAACGCCGTCAGCATCTTCGAGCTGGGCATCATCCGCGACGCGCCCGCGCCGGAGATGCTGTACACGATGGGCGACCTGCCTAACCTGTGCGGGGCGCAATGGCTGTCGGATTTGGTGGATGTGATGGGCATCCTGCAACAGGGGCTGGTCGATGTCAGCTTCATCGGCGGGGCCGAGGTGGACCGCTACGGCAACTTGAACACAACCTACATCGGCGGGGCCCGGAATCCGCAAGTGCGCCTGCCGGGCAGCGGCGGCGCTTGCGACCTGGCCAGCCTGGCCAAACGGCATCTGATCATCATGAAGCACGAACCGCGCCGCTTCGTGGAGCGGGTCAGCTACATCACCTCGCCCGGTTACGGGGACGGACCGGGCTGGCGAGAGCGCGCCGGACTGCCGCGCGGCGGCCCCTCGACGGTCATCACCACCCTTGGCATCCTGCGCTTTGCCGAAGACAGCAAAGAGATGGTCCTGACCTCGGTTCACCCTGGCGTCACGGTTGAAGAGGTTAAAGCGGCCACCGGCTGGCCGCTGCGCGTGGCGGCGGATGTGGGCCAGACGCCGGAGCCATCGGCTGAAGAGCTGAAAATCTTGCGCGGCTTCGATCCGCACGGGTTTTGGACCGGGGCGTAGGGCCAGGGCGCCTCGGCGGTACTGCTTTCAAATCCTCTCACTCCTCCGTATCCCCCTTTGCCGGGGAAGATCACCGACTGTAAGCGATCTGTAAGAAGTTGCCAGCATACTGGCAATTGGCGGGCAAAGCGCTCATTGGTAGTCCCCCGTTTGGGTGTTGTTGCGCGCGCGATTGGGGGGTGAGTTGAACCGCCAAGACGCGAAGTGCGCCAAGAAAAAGCAAAAATCAAGCAAAACTTGGCGTTCGCCTGTCCCCGCCGAAGGCAGGGGATGGCGTCTTGGCGGTGCATCTTTGCCTCGTTTGGAGCCAGCAACCCTTGACGAGGGAACTACCCGCTCATTGGGACGTAAGAAATCTGTTACTTCGTCGGTCAGAATCAATGGCAATTGTCAGAAACTTATCTGGCTCTTTGAGCTTTTATGGGGTTTTGTAGCACAAGCTGTTAGCTTGTGCGGGACAAACTAACACGCTTCGCGTGTCCTACATTGCCACACAATTCCTCACAGAGCCACTTATCTCATACGAGGAGGACAATGAAAATGAAAAACGGAGTGTTCGGATTGTCGCTGATCGTGGCCGTGACACTGGCCGCCTGTGGGGGGACGACCGGGCCGGTAGCGGTCGAGCAGCCGGCGCCGGCCGTCGAGGCGGTGACAGTAGTCGAGCAGGAACCGGCCCAAGAGGAAACGTCTGCCGGGGAAGCGGTGACGCTCCCGGCCTGGTTTACCGCCGAGTTGACCGCCGCCAATACCGGCGAAACCTTCAAGGTGGCCGACTTGCAGGGCAAAGTGATTTTGGTAGAAACTATGGCCGTCTGGTGCCCGGTTTGCACCCAGCAGCAGCGCGAGGTGCGGGTGTTGCACAGACTGATCGGCGAGCGGGACGATTTCGTCAGCCTCAGCCTGGACATCGATCCCAACGAAACCGCCGGCGATCTACAGCAACATACCAGCAGAAATGGCTTTAAGTGGCCCTTCGTGGTGGCCCCGCCTGAGGTTGCCCGTGAAATCGGCCAGCTTTACGGGCGCGGTTTCCTCAGCCCGCCCTCAGCGCCGATGTTCGTCATCGACCGCCGGGGAGAGGTCCATCCGCTGCCGTTTGGGGTCAAAGGTTCCCTGGAGCTGCAGGAAGCCGTAGAGCGTTACCTGAACGAAGGTTAGCCACCTATGGCCTTCGACGCCGTTTTTACCTCCGTCTCGCTGGGGCTGTTAGCCACCACCAGCCCTTGCGTTTTGCCCCTGTACCCGGGCTTCCTGGCTTATCTAAGCGGCGGCCAGGAAGCGCTGGCCCGGCGATCCTACGGGCGTTATTTCCTGGGCTTTTTTGTCCTGGCCGGCGTGTTGACGATGATGCTGGCCCTGGGTTTGATCATCGCCCTGCTGTCGGTGTCGGTGGGGCGGGCGCTGGCGGTCATCATCCCCCTGGCCGATGCCTTGATCCTGGCCCTGGGAATCATGCTCCTGCTGGATCGCAACCCTTTCAAACGCCTGCCCCAGCTTCGAGCGCCGGTCCTGTCCCACCCGTACGTCAACGCCTATGTTTATGGCCTGTTGTATGGCCCCATCGCCCTGCCCTGCTCCGGGCCGCTGGTGGTCAGCATTTTCGCCCTGTCGTTGACGGCGGGGGAAGCGGTCGGGCAACTGGGCTTTTTCCTGTGGTTTGGGCTGGGTTTCGGCCTGCCGTTGCTGGCCCTGTCCTTCCTGTCGGGTGCAGCCCAACGCTGGATCACCCGCCAGTTTGCCCTCAGATCTCGTCTGATCAACGTCGTCGGCGGCCTGCTCTTGATCGGTATCGGCTTGTACGATTTTTGGGTCAACTGGGAGTCGATAGCCATCTTCCTGGCTTGAGCAAACGATAGAGACCCCTGAGAAACTGTCTGAAAAGTATTTGACAGGGCAGGTGACCGGCACTTTTGCGGTGAATTTCGGGATTTCCGGCCCTATGCTATCCCGGGTTTGAACGTTTTTAAGTGCCGGTCACTTGAAACCTGACTTTTCAGACCGTCTCTGAGAGAACGCGCTCCTGGTACGCCAGAAGCGCGTTTTTTGTTGGGGAGCTGATTCACGAACTGGCGTTCGGGGTGATTTGACATATAATCGGGACACTAACCACATCTGGCCGCAAGGAGGTGAACCAATGCAACTTTTCGGCGGCATCGAGGCGGGCGGCACCAAATTTGTCTGCGCGGTCGGCACGGGGCCGGACGACATCCGGGCGGAAGACCGCTTCCCCACCACCACCCCCGAGGAGACGATTGGCCGGGCCGTGGCTTTTTTCCGGGAGCACCTGGAGCGGCAATCGTTGGCGGCGGTCGGCGTCGCTTCCTTTGGCCCGGTGGACCCCGATCCGGCCTCGGCCACCTTTGGCTACATTACGACCACGCCCAAGCCGGGCTGGGCCCACACCAATTTCGTCGGGATGCTGCGGCGAGCGTTGCCTGTGCCGGTTGGCTTCGACACCGACGTCAACGGGGCAGCGTTGGGCGAATTTCGCTGGGGGGCGGCTCAGGGCCTGGACACCTTCGTTTATTTGACCGTGGGCACCGGCCTGGGCGGCGGCGGGATGAGCAACGGCCGCCTGCTGCACGGTCTCCTCCACCCGGAGATGGGGCACATTCGCCTGCCGCACGACTGGGAGGCCGACCCGTTCCCCGGCAACTGCCCCTTCCACGACGATTGCCTGGAGGGGATGGCCGCCGGCCCGGCCATCGAGGCCCGCTGGGGCCAACGGGCGGAAACCCTGCCGGAGGACCATCCGGCCTGGGAGCTGGAGGCCCACTATCTGGCCCTGGGGCTGGTCAACATCATCTGCACCCTATCCCCCCAGCGAATCATTCTGGGCGGCGGCGTGATGGAACAGCACCAGCTTTTTCCCTTAATCCGGCACAAGGTGCAACAATTGCTCAACGGCTATGTTCAGGAACCGGCCATCCTGAGACATATCGAGGCGTACATCGTGCCGCCAGGGTTGGGCCAGCGGGCCGGGATGCTGGGGGCAATAGCTTTGGCCCGGCAAACGGTCGAACGCTCGTAGTGATGTCATCGTTAGGCGCTTGATGGGATATTTATGGAAAGTGATAACCCAAACATTGAAGAGGTTGGTGATCTAGAGAAAAGATGCAGCGCCCCCTGCTGTGGCCCTCATCCCTCCCCAACCGCGTACTCGATGTGGTTGAGGCGCGCCGCCTGCCCCCGCTCATCCAATAACACAGCCACCACGTCGATGCGCCAGGGAGCCGCTTCAGAACCCGTTTCTTGCAAGTAGGACTGCGCCACTTCGATCAGCCGGGCCTGCTTGGCCGGGGTGATGCTCTCCTCAGGCGTGCCCAGCCGCCGGCTGCGGCGGGCGCGAACCTCGACGAAGACCAGCATTTGCCCCTGCCGGGCGACGATGTCCATCTCTCCGGCCCGGCAGCGCCAGTTTCGGACCACGATTTCATAGCCCTGCCGTCGCAGGTAGTCGACGGCCAGGTCCTCACCACGGCGACCGGTTCGTTGTTTTCGATGGGCCATCTTAGCCGCCTACCAGGTAAAGGTCCGGGTCTGTCCGGGCGGGCTGAGCGCCTCGCCGTAGAAGGAGGCGTCGTCTTCACCTCCCAGCCGGCGCATCACCGTCACCCGCCATTCAAAAGTCGTGGGCCGGGCCGGCCGGCTCTCCGGGGACAGCCGCCAGCTCGTCGATTGCGTCCAATGCACCCGCTCTTCCCCTGCTTCTGAACTGAGGTTGACGACGTAATACACATCCTCCTCCAAAATAGCCACCGCCGTCCAGTTGAGGAAAGGCGCCGCATCGACGCCCTCAATTTGCGCCCCGTCCGGCGGCGAGAGCAACAGCGGCGCGGCGTAGGGCGGGCCGGGCGTGTGGGTTGGCGTCGGGGCGGGGGTGGGCGTGCGCGTCGGCGTGGGCGGGGCCAGGGGCACGATCACCTCCTGCCCGATTTGCAGCAAATCCGGGTCCAGGCCGGGGTTGGCGGCCAGAATGTCCTCGATGCTGGACCCGTACTTGAAGGCAATGCCGCTGACCGTGTCGCCGGCCTCGACCTCGTGGACGGCGGTCGGCGCGCGCGGGGCCGGGGTCGGGCGGGCGACCCCTTCGATGGGGATGAGCAGCTCCTGCCCGACCTGCAACCTGGTCGGGTCGGTGATGTCGTTGGCCTCCATAATCGCCTCGGCGGTGGTGTTGTACTCGGAGGCGATAAACAACAGCGTTTCCCCGGTTCTGACCGTGTGGAACACGGGCAAGGGCGTGGGCGTGGCCGTCGGCGTCAGCGTCGGCGGCGGCGTTGAAGTCGCGGTGGCCGTCGCGGTCCGGGTCGGCGTGGGCAGGGGCGGCGAGGTCGCCGTCGAGGAGGGTACGACCACCGCCCCAACCGCCGCCGGCTGCGAGGTCAGCATCACCCAGCGAACCAGGCCGACGATGATGGCCAGACCCAGTAAGATACCCAACCACGACCCGCTGAAGGGCGCGGCCCGGCGCGGCAGTTTGTCCACCGGCTGGCTGCACATAAAGCAGGTCTTTGCTTTGTGGGCCACCGGCGCGCCGCAGTGCAGACAAAATCGCTGCGGCCTGTGACGGGGGGCGGGCGTGCCGCACACCGGGCAGTGGGCCTCGTGCGCGGCCAGCGGTTCGCCGCAGGCGGGGCACTCAAGCGCCATTGATCCCCCTCCCTCGCCAGCGCCGGGGGCCGGCCAGGCCAGCGACGATCAACAGCAGCGCCAGCCCGCTGATCAGGCCGCCGGCTATACGCGGCGGGGTAGCGCCCATCCGCAAAAAGAGGTGGTGCTCGCCCGGCGGCAAATCGACGGTGATCAGGCCGTAGGGCGGTTCGGGGCGATGGGGGACGGGCCGGCCATCGTGGATCACGCGCCAGCCCGGAAAATCATAGGTGTAAAATTGCAACGTGACCGGCGTCTCGGCCCGAACCCGGACCTCGTCCGACGCGCCGCCGTGCCGCAGCGTTTCCACCTGTCCCTCGCCGGCGATCAGGCCAGCCACCGCCAACGGCTCACCGTTCAGGTATTGGGCCTCCATCGGGCTGGTTCGCGGCTGCTCCTGGGTGTAGGCCACCATCGCCACCCGGTCCTCAATCGAGGCCCGGTCCCAATTGATGACCGCCAGCGGCGTCTCGGCCCAGTCGGGCACGTCAGTATATTGGGGCAGGGCGTAGTTGAAGGAACCGAGGATGACGACCAGGGCCAGGAGAATAATGGGGGACTGGGGAGTTGCATTCGTAATCTTTGGTCTCTGATCCCCAATCTCCAATCTCCAATCTCCAACCTCCCCCTCTGCCAGCAGCGCCCCGGCCCCGACGGCCATCGTCAGGGCGGTCAGGTTGAGCAGCCGCCACGGAAACTGGACCAGCGAGGCCAGGGGCACGACCCTCCAAACCGGCTCCGCCGCCGGGGACATCAGCCAGACCAGGACGGCGGTGGCCCCGATGAAGAACAGGGCCGCGCCCCGCCCGGCCATCGACGGGCGGCTGATCGCCCGCACCCCGGCCACGACCATCAAGCCCAGAACCGCGATCCCCAACTGGAAGGAGGTATCATCCTGCAGGCCCGGCCCCGAGTAGCCGTAGCCCCAGAAAGGCGAGAAAAGTTGCGAGGCGTAAACGAAATGGTTCAGGTAATTGTAGCTGCCCGTGCGCCATTGTTCGATCTGGATGAAGGGCTGTTCGGCCACGACCGGCAGCAGAAAGATGGCCGCCAGAGCCAGGCCCAGCAGACCGGCTCCTGCCGCCGCCGACAGCCGGAGCGCGACGGCACGCGCCCCCAACCGCAGCCTTGCCAGGCCAAGGTACAAAATGTAAGCCGCCAGCAAAAAGGTAAAGGTAAAGAAGGTGATCGGATGCGTCAGCGGCAGCAGGCCGTAGACCAATCCGGCCAGGGCCAAACGGCGCGCCGTGGGGGCGCTTAGGAGCGCGGTGAACGCCCACAGGATCAGCGGCAACAGGGCCAGGGCCACGAACTCGGCGTAGGCCGCCCGGACGTAAATCTCGGCCAGGTGGAAGGGGACGTACATATAGACGATCCCGGCCAGCAGGCCCGCTGTCCGGCCAAAGAGTCGCCGGGCCAGGAGATACGTACTCAGCCCGGCCCCAACAGTGGCCAGGGCGAACATCGTTTTGACCGAGGCGGTCAGCCCCAGCCCCAGCAGATGCAGAATCTGCGCCGCGTAATAGGCCAGGGGCGCGACGCTGGTGCTGAAGAGGGGATAGCCGTAGCCGAAGGCAAAATCGGGACTCCAGCGCGGCCAGAGGTAGCCGTCTCGCCAGGTCTGGTCGAACTCGACCAGGAAGAAGACGCTGTGCCGGGCGTCGTGGGCTTCGAAGAAGTAGGCCGGCGTCAGCAGCGGAGCCCAGGCGAAAACCGAGGCAAACACAATCACCCAGATATTGGGGTCGATGGCTGATAAACGCTGTTTCATCGGGGGGGGATTATAGCACAGGTGGGCCGGAAACCGTAAACAGAGAGAGTTATGGCTGGAGTGCAGAGCTCGCCCTGCGTTTACAATCTGGCAAAGCAAGCTTTGCACTCCAGGAATTCCCTATTTTTTACGAGGCGTGATGAGCGCCGCTTGAGTTTGGACATACCCCGGAAGACCAGGATTGAGGCAGAATTGGGCAAGGCGCTCAGGGCCCAGCCGGTTTGGCGTACCGGTTAGTTGGCGTTCTTCATCAACACCGGCTCGTCCTTGGGCATGAAGAGAGCCCCAGAATGGTGCGCGGTAAGGTTGAGGAGCGCATCAAACCCCGGCCGATCGACCGGATCAAGCACGCAAGGGCATAAGGCGATCACCGGTAGCCGTTGGAAAACCCTGTGTAACTCGGCCTCGAAGTGAATAAGGTCCTGACTCCGCCCCTCCCAATCCGAGAGCCGATGCGACCCGGTTCCCCACAAAACCTGTCCCCCGTTAGCTGCTGCCCGCTGTTCCCACACGTCAATAACCCCACGCGAGCCGTTGGCAACGTATGCTGCCTTGAGATCGCCAATCGTCAGCTTCCCCGAAGCTTCAAGATCGGCAACCGGCAGGCCGAGCGCCGTCAATCGTTCCCGAATCTGAGGGGGGGTCTGCCACCAGCCACCAATGAACAAAGGATAATTCGCCTTAAGGCCAACCTGTAAGAATTTAGCCTGCAAGTGATAAACCTGGTCCGGATCGCTGGCCATGACCAGGATGTGCTCCGGGTAACTAAGGCGTCGTTGGAGAAGGAGTTCAAACGAGGATGTTTCTTTGGTCCCCGTTCGCTCGGCCAGGAAGGTGTTAAGGTCCGTACGGGCGATGCGCCACTCTTTCCCGATCTTGATGCCGGTTAACTTGCCGTCTCGACACCAGCGGTAGACGGTATTTGGCGCAACCCGCAGGAAGCCGGCCACCTCATCAACCGTTAACAATGCTTGTTCGCTCACCTGGAGACTCCGTGCTTCACTTCACAAAGTATTTGCATCTATTATAGGCTAAAGCCGAGCTAAGGTCAAATTCAGTGGCTATCACCTCTATACTACAGATGGCTTTGTCGTATTTTGCCGGCTTTTTTGGTCTTATAGTTGACAGTGAACGTTTTTATAGTATGTACTGTACGTTACTGTACAATGCCAGTGTGATATATACCTCAATGAGGAGGGGTTATGCCTACTGTTCGCATCCCCAAACCTTTCCGCAAACACACGGGGGGAGAGGTCAACGTCCACATTGTTGGTTCAACTGTCGGTGCAGCCTTCGCTGATTTGTTCCAACGTCACCCCGATCTACGCCAGCAAATTTACGACGATGCTGGCAAGCTGATCACAACCACCCACGAGTCCATCAATGTCTTACTCGATAAGCACGACATTCGAGAATTGCAGGGGGCTGAAACCCCCCTCAAGGAGACCGACCAGCTCCTGATCCTGCGAAGCTGGCCGGCCGCCATCAGCGGTGGCGCATGGCATCCCTACCGGCGTCAAAGCGGAAGACGCCAGCGGCCAGGCGCGTGAGAATTTGCCGCCCTGAAGGAGAGCAAACCCAATGACCGGAGGAAACGAAATGAACGAAACTTATCGCAAGCTGGCCGAAGCCATCGAGTGGGGCGAGGAAGATGACGCCCTGGAGTACGCGCAGCAGGCCCTCGACGAAGGCCACGACCCGGCCGACATCATCAAAGAATCGATGTCGCTGGGGGTGCGCCGGGCCGGTGATCGGTTCAACGAAGGGGAGTTTTTCCTTCCCGAACTGATGCTGGCCGGGGAAGCGATGAAAGCCGGGTTATCCGTGGTGATGCCGGTGATACTGGCGTCGATGCAGAAGATGGACAGCAAAGGCAGGATCATGATGGACACCGTCGAGGGCGATGTCCACGACATCGGCAAGAACATCTGCATCTCGATCACGATGGTTCATATCCCCCCGGCCTTCGAGCGCCTGTGGCAGGAAGGGCTGACCGAGAACATGACCCTGCTGGCCGGCGGGGTGGCGGTCAACCGTCGCTAGGCGCTGGAAGTGGCCAGGGCCGATGGTTACGCCGAGGATGCCTGGGAAATGGTGGACCTGGTTTCCGGGATTCTGGGCGTAGACGGCCCTGACGGTCAAGAAGCAGAAAATGGCTATGGCCGGGGCGGAAAGGTGAAGGTACGTTAATACTTTAAGGAGTTCTCACGAGCTACGCACACCCCCAACAATGAAAATTCGGAGATGGGGAGTTGAGGAGATTGGTTATTAACTTTAATCGTAACTACTCAGTCATACCTGTATCCAGTGTTTTAGCCCTGGATATTAGGTATTGGTTACTGGTAATTATCGCTAATAACCAATACCCAGTACCCGATTACCCGACCTGGGGCCTCTGGCCTGAGTAGTTACCTTTAATCTCCTTATCTCCAAATCTCTATTTTAGAGGAGGCAAACAATGGCTAGACCCGAAAGCACGTCGATAGCAGATTGGCCGGTCGAACATCTGGCCGAGCACGTGGAATATACGGACCCCCTGGCTGACTTCCCGCCCCCGGAAGCCCAGGGCCAGATGATGATGGAATTCGTCCACCAACGACCACCTCGCCGCTGGTAGGTTGCAAGTAGCCGGCGATGCAACGAGCCAGCGTTGTCTTGCCGCTCCCGTTCTGGCCGATGATGGCCACGAACGAAGCCCGTTCGATCTCCAGGCTGATATTGCTGAGAGCCTGAACCGGTTGAGGGGGGGGATAGAAGTACTATTTGTTTGTCAATTCTGTGTCTGCGTTCGAAATTTGTCTTGACAAACGGACATATATGTACTACAATACGACAAATAGAACAAATGTGCGAATATGGATAGGATTAACACCAGAGGAAGAATTACTATACTGCTGGGCAGGTACCAGCTCCAGACCGGCCGGCGGCTGTCGCCGCGCCGCCTGGCCCAGGTTGCCGGCGTGCCCAAGGACCTGGTCTACCGGCTCGATGCCGGGGCGGCGCGCTACGTCGATTTGCACGCCCTGGCCCGTTTGTGTAAAGTTCTGGACTGTGGGGTTGAGGACATCCTCAGCCTGGACGGAGCAGCGGAGGGAGACACGCTTGGAAAAGCCCGCTAACCCTTTCGATATTTTGCCCTCGAACCTGTTCAATGTGTTGGGCAGCCAGGGCGGACTTCAACAGCATTACGCAGCGATCCTGCTCCGCATCTACGAGCTGGCCGAGTTTAACCGCTTTGGCCTGACCCGCCAGGTTGTGGTAGCCGAGATCGCCCGCTACCTGGCCAGCGAAGCGGCGCAATCCCTGACCGAAACGAAGTTCGAGGAGTCTGTTGAAGTGATGGAAGCCCCACCCGCCGCCGGTGATGGGCGCCGCGAGGAGCAGGCCAGTTGGTTCCTGCGCCGCCTGATCGATGCCGGCTGGCTGGAGCGGGAACAGCAGGCCGACTACACCGAGTTCATCGTCCTGCCCGATTTTGCCTTTACCCTGCTGGAAGCTCTGCGGACCATCCAGCAGCAGAAGCCCCGCGAGTACACCGGCCAGCTTTACACCGCCCACCAGCTCATCACCCATCAGGGCGATGATTTCTCGCCGGCGCTGGCCTTAACCCAGGCTTACGAAAACGTGCGCCAGGTGGTGCGCGGCCTCAACGAGCTTAACCAGAACATCCGCCGCTACACCGACCGCGTCACCCGCGACCGCCCCGTGGCCGAACTCCTGCGCCTGCAATTTGACGACTACGTGAAAACGCTGGTTCCGACCTACCATACCCTCAAAACCTCGGACCACATCTCCCGCTATCGCCGCGATATTGTGGCCCGCCTGCAAACCTGGCAGCTCGATGAAACCTGGCTGAACGACGCCGCCGATGAACTGGCCACCCAGAGCCATTTGACCCCGGCCCAGGCCGCCGACGAAATCAACCATTACATGCGCTTTATCATCAACCAGCTTGAAAGCCTGGACCCCCTCCTGGAAGAGATCGACCGCCGTCACGCCCAATATTTGCGGACGTCGCTGCGCCAGATCCGCTACCAGTTGGTCTCCGCGGACGGCAGTTTTCAGGACCGGCTGATTTCTCTGGCCCGGGAGATCAACGCCCTTCAGGCCGGGCAGGAGCTGTGGCTACCCGACGAGATGCCGGCCTTCCAGGCTATGCCCCTCCGCCAGCCCGATGCCAACAGCTTCTACACCCTGCCCAGGCGGCGGGCCCCGTTCGTGCCGCAACCGGTCATCTCGCCCGTTCTCGACCCGGCCCGGGCCCAGACGCTGCGGCTGAGAACGTTGCAGGAATTGAGCCAGGCCATCACCCCGGCCAGGATTCAACGTTTCGTCGATGGCTTTCTCAACGGCAACGGCGCTATCCACATCCGCGATTTTCCGCCGGAGGCGTTTGCCGCTGAAGAGGACCTGCCCTGGCTGGTCTACACCATCGCCTACGGCAACCACCCGGAGACGCGCTACGCCCTCGAACCGCTGCCCGGCGAGCCGGTCGAGCTGGGTATCGTTCGGGTCAGGCCGTTTCAACTAGTCAAGAAACAGGGGTAAGTTGATGATGAAACCGCGTCGCCCCTCACACCTGCCGGATTACGCCGAGGTCTGTTTGCAGGCCCTAGCCACCCGCAGCCTGGGTGACAGGATTTCGTTGGGTGGCGCATTTGGCTTGCTGCATTATCTGGACTACCGTCCCACGCACGATGTAGATGCCTGGTGGGTTTCAACTACAACAGCAGCAGAGCAGAACGAAGTGATCTCAGCCATTCAAACCGCCTTGCAACCTTTTGGCCAGGTGCGCCGGCGTGCCTGGGGAGATGTGACCAGCATAGAATTGATGCGCGACGACAAAGCGGTCGTCTTCAGCTTTCAAATTGCCCGACGCTCGGCACAATTACAGCCGCCAGGCCCAGCGCCGTGGGTGCCCGTGTTGTTGGATAGTTTTCCAGACCTCGTCGCCAGTAAAATGGTAGCCCTGGTTGAACGCGGCGCGCCCCGAGATTTTCGAGATATTTATGCCTTATGCCAGGCCGGTTTAACCTCGCCGGAAGAGTGTTGGCACTGGTGGCGACAGCGCCAGGAGCTGGCCGGTAGCGATACCGGCGCGCATCGCGCCCGCCTGGCGGTAGAAACGCACCTGGCCCGGATCGCTCAACATCGCCCCCTGGCCCAAATTGAGGACCAGGTCCAACAAACGGCGGCCCGGCAAGTACGATCCTGGTTTGAGACGGAGTTTTTGGATGCCCTCGTGGATTGACGGTACGCTTTACCCGGATACAGACCCGCCAACAACGCTGGACGCCCTGGCCGACCGGATCGATTTTTTGTCCCGGCTCTGCGCCGCCTGGGATTTCGGCCTGTTGCCCGACCGGGAGACCGTGACCGAGGTCCGCCGCCCGGAATGGCGTGAAGCTGTAGATGCCTGTCGCCTGCTCACCTCGCCGGCTTACCACCTGCTTCGCAAGTGGCATCACTTGCCGGCGTTGCCCTATCTCGGCCAGCAGTTGGCTTACATTCGAGATGATCCGAACCTGGCCTACGTCTGAACAAGTTACCAAGACCCCGGAGTGTATCCTATGAGCTTTAACCCCGACGCCGTCCTGGAGACGACCTCTCTGCCTGAAAAAGCCCGCCGGGAGATCCCCCGCGTGATGAACCGGCTGCTGGGCCGGACCTTCCTCTACCAGGATAAGGCCGAGGAAAAAGACGACTACTATTTCGTCCACCGTCACCGGGCCGTTTTTGCGGCTCTCCTGGCCGTGGCCGGTTTTACCCTTCTGCACGATGACTACCATCGCATCTTCCAGGTCGTCTCCGACTTCGGCTACTGCCGCCGGCGCTACAAACTGGACGAGTCCCTGATGATCGTCGTTCTGCGCAAGTTGTACGAGGAGCACGTCGAGCAACTCAGCCTGGCCGCCGACCCCGTGGTAACCATCGGCGAGGTGCGCGAGGAGTACCGGACCATCACCGGCAAAGAGCGAGATATGGGCATCGGCCAGTACGAGGCCATCCTGCGCCGCTTGCGCCACCTGGGCCTGATTGAGCCGCTCGATGACCGGTCTCTCGACGTGCGCAACAGCGAAGCCCGCCTGCGGTTGCGCGGCTCGGTCAGAATGATCCTGCCCGTCCAGACGGCAGAGGAAATGGAAGCCTGGTTACGGCGCTACCGCGTCGAGGAGCAGAAATCATGAAACAACTAACCCGCATCCGCCTCATCAACTGGCACCTTTTCGAGAACACCACCATCACCTGCCAGGGAACGACCTACTTCATCGGCCTCAACGGGGCCGGCAAATCGACCATCCTCGACGCCATTCAATTTGCCCTCGTCGGCGGGCAGCGAGACGTCAAGTTCAACCGGGCCGCGATGAGCGGCAGCCGGCGCACCCTGACCAGCTACGTCCGGGGCGAATTGGGCACCGAGGGCCGCCGCTTTTTGCGCGGCGACGCCACAGCCGTGATCGCTCTGGAATATCGCAATCCCGACAACAGCTATTTTGTGCACGGCGGAGTGATCGACGCCTACGAGGATGGCCGCTCGCCCGACATCGCCTATTTTATCGTCAACAACGCCCCGCTCAACGACGCCTGGTTCTTCCGGGCGGAGGGCCAGTTGTTCGACAGCCGCGCCTTTCGCCGCCACCTGGAGCATTTCGCCCTGCCCGGCGGCCAGGTCCTGCTCTTCAACCGCCTGGAAGATTACCGCTATCACTTGCTCAACCGGCTGGGGCAATTGAAGGAAACCTTCCCCGCCAAAATCGTAAAGGGGCTGGCCTTCAGCCCGCTGACCAACATCCGCGACTTTGTGCACAACTACCTGCTGGACGAGAACCTGGTCGATGTCAACGCCTTGCGCGAGCAACTGGAGACGATGCGCCACTTTGAGAACCTGGCGGCCAACGTTCGGGAACGGATCGCCGCCCTCGACCAGATCGAGGAGCTGGACCAGGAGCGGGCCACCCAGCGTCGCCTGCGGCTGACCAACGGTTACATTCGCCGCCGCGCCCAAAGCGATGCGTATCTGGATGAGCTAAAGCAATACCGCCTGGAACTGGACCAAAAACAGGTTGATCTCAGCCGCCTGGAGCTACACCGCGACTCGTTGGGCGAGCGGCTGGCCCACGCCCGCCAGGCCCTGATCGACGCCCAGGTGGCCCTGCGGACCGACCTGACCGCCGCCCGCGAGCAGGCGCTGCGCCAGGAAATCGCGCAACTCAGCGCCGAAATCGATCACCTGCGCCGCCAGGAAGAACGCCTCAAGCAAACCTTCGCCGGGGAACAGGCCGCCGCCCAACGCCTGCGCGAGTTCCTCGTTGAAGACGGCCTGGTCGTGCCGGAGTCGTTGGATGCCTTCATCGCCGCCGAATGGCCTCCCCTGCCTCCCCAAGAGGGAGGAGATCAACCCTCCCTTGTGCGGGGGCTTGAGGGGGGGCTTATCCGCCAACTCCAGGCTGACCTGCAACACCTCGGCGACGACTACGCCGCCCGAGCCGCGCTCCTCGACAACCAAAGCCAGCAACTTCGCCAGGAGGCCGGCCAGCTTCAGCAGGAGATCAACAAACTTCGCACCGGCGACCGGGCCGTCAGCTACGAGGCCGAAGCGCCCCAATCGAGCCGGCTGCGGCGGCTGTTGCGGGCCGAGTTGGGCCTGGGGCCGGACCAGATCGTGCCGCTGTACGAGGTCCTGCACGTGCCCGATGAGGGCTGGCAGGACGCGGTCGAGGGGATTTTGGGCCGGGCCCGGTTCGACCTGCTCGTGCCGCCGGAGCACTACGACGCGGCGATGGCCCTTTACCGCCGCTGGCGCATCGAGCGCAAGCTGCACGGCGTGGGCCTGCCCGATGCCGAGCGTATCCTTAAAAACACCCCCCCTAAGTCCCCCCCGCAAGCGAGGGGGATTGACAAGGGGGAGAGTCTGGCCGCCGAAGTGCAAACCGATCACCCAGCCGCCCGCGCTTACCTGGACTTGCTGCTCGGCGGGTATGTGAAATGCGAGACGCTGGAGGAGTTGCGCGACCATCGCACCGCCGTGACCCGTGACTGTTTCGTGCGGCGCAACTACACCAGCCGCCATCTGAACCCTCGTTACTACCGCCGCTGGTTCATCGGCGAGCGGGCGATGCCGCGCCAGATCGAGCAGCGGCAGGAGCGCCTGGACGAAATTCAAGAGTCGTTACTGGCCCTGCAAGAGCAAACCACGGCCCTGGGCGAACGGCTGGCCCTGACCCGCGACAAGGTTCGCCTTTACGTTGAGCTGGAGCGAGACCTGCCGCCGCTGGCTCGCCTGGCCGATCTGGAGGCCAGGCTGGCCGCCCTCCGGGATGAGCTGGCGGCCCTGGATATGCAATCCGTTGAAGCCTTGAAAGCGGAGGTGAAAACCCGCGAGGCCGAGGCCAGCCGCCTGCAAAAAGAGGCCGATGAATTGGGCGAGCGGATCGGGATGCTGAAGAACCGGCTGGACACCCTGGCCAACGAGACGATGCCGGGCCTGGAGCGACAGGCGGCGGAGGCGTTGCAGGCAGCGCAGAACTTCCTGGAAATCGAGGCCGCGCCCGGCGAAGCGCTGCTGGAGGCGGCTCAGGCCGAGTACGAGCGGCGGCGCAAACGCCAGCCCGTCGAAACCATCCGCGACAACGCCGCCACCCAGGAGAACCGCTACCAGAGCGGCGAGGCGCGGGCCCGGGACAAATTGCGCGAGGCCAAGCAAAGCTACAGCCTGACCTACCAGTTCGGCTACGATGACGACGAGGACGCGGCCCGTTACCTGCGCGAACGGCAGCGCTACCTCGAGTCGGAGCTGCCGGAGTACGAGGCCCGCATCGCCGAGCAGCGCCAACTGGCCGAGCAGGAACTGGTCGAAAACTTCATCCATCGCCTGCGCGAGCAGATCGAGGAGGCCAGACAACAGTTGGCCTATCTCAACACCACCCTGGCCGCGCTACGCTTCGGCGGCGAGCGCTTCGAATTCATCACCAAACCCGAGCCGTCGCTGCGCCAGGTATACGATATGATCACCGATAGCCAGGCCGTTTTGGGCGAGTCGTTGTTCGAATCCGAATTTCGCCAGCGCCACCAGCAGGGCTGGGACCTCCTCTTCGAGCGGCTGACGGTTGACCACGACGAGGAACTGGCAGAGCTGCGCGAGCTGCAAGATTACCGCAATTACCTGCAATACGACATCCGCATCCACTATCCCGATGGCGACCGGGCGCTGCTCAGCCAGATCAACGCCAAGAAATCGGGCGGTGAAACGACGACGCCGTTTTACGTGGCGATGGCCGCCTCCTTCGCCCAGGCCTACCGCCTCAACCAGCCCCGCCCCGCCGATACCATTCGCCTGGCCCTGTTCGATGAAGCCTTCGGCAAGATGGACACGGCCCGCACGGCCAACGCCCTCAAATTTATGGTTGATAATCGCCTGCAGGTCCTGCTAGCCACCCCGCCTGATAAGGCCGCCGGTCTCCTGCCCCACGTCGATTCTGTGCGCACCGTCGTCCGCGAGAACAACCACGCCTTTGTGATTGAGATCGACAAGATGGAGATGATGAAGCAGTTGGAGGGGGAGAAGGCCGAAGTCGTTGGATAAGCTAAATGAGGGGTCGGTGGTATAATATCAC
>JBHHXL010000035.1:0-21761 GCA_046757065.1 Anaerolineae bacterium | reverse complement strand
GGCCCTCAAACGGGCCACGAAACCTCCTTAAACCATTTTTCAAACACGCTCTTAGCCAGATAGCAGAAGCAGGAATCACGGGTGCACTTCGTATAGTGATTTTATGACCCACCCCGCTTAAAAAACCATTACCCGCGTACATTCCCACTATTTTCGAACATAGAGCTTCGGTACCGATCCCCCGATAGGGTATTGCTTCACAAGGTGTTCAACTGTTGAACACTGAGTACCCAGCCCTGGTCGCTCGACACTCGACCGTTGTCTGTATGCCACGAGCGAGAAACTTGTGTCCTATAGCGTTCAGCTGCTGGCTGTTCAACAGTTGAACACGGACAACACCTGGCTTTGGCCGTTTGACTGCTGCCTTACGCGAAACGTGACGAGAGGCCAAAATCTGTGTGACGCTCTGGTATGTAGCGTTCAACAGTTGAACACCATGAGTGTTGACACCCTTCCCGGCGCATAGTATAATTACTTCGTCTAAGAAAGATTATGCGAAGTAAAATGTATGGGAAGGTTGACCAGACTTCGGAAGTACTTGGAGGCCAGCCGGCAAGCCCCCTACCCTGGCGTCGCAATCGACTGGGGTCTACCCGATGCCTGCTGTCCCACTTCTGGTTGCGGTTGGCCGTCCGTCGTTGCTGGTCGTGACCAGTACGAGCCAAGTAACATCTGGCCAGGGTTTGTTGGAACGTAAGTACCCCCTCCTCTCCCCTATCGCGGATCCAATAATTTGGGCAACCGGGTGGAAGTACTATACGAAGTTGATAAAAGGGGTAAGTAATGACCATCAGCGAGGCGATCCGCCAATACCTGAACCACATCAAGGCCGCCCAGTCCCTGGGCACGGCCCGGACCTATGCCACCGGCCTGAGGCATTTTGGCCGCTACCTCAAAAGTCGCTCACTCCCACCGGATCAAACCAACGTGGATGCCCTCTCCCTCTCTACTGTGACCGGCTTCATTACCTGGCTCTACGACTACCTGCTGGACGAAGTGGCCGGAGGCCAGGCGGAGAAAATCTCTGAGGCGACCAAAGGGACCTACTTCGCCGCCATCTCAGGTTTCTTCGAGTACCTGATCATCGAAACCCAACATCTGGCGCTGAGCACCCAGGAATACGACACCCTGCGCAAGCTGCTGGCCAGAGCGGCCAAGCGCCGGCGACGAGACGAGTTGCCGCCCGACAAGCTCCCCTCTCAGGAGATTGTGGTCGCCCTGCTGGCCGAGGCCCGCCAACCCCTGGATTTGCCGGAGGAGATCGCGCCGGGCGAGCGACGCCGCCGGGAACTGAGCCGGCTGCGCAACATCGCCCTGATTGAAGCGCTCCGCAGTTCCGGGATGCGGGTGGGCGAGCTGGTGCGTCTGGAACGGGGGCACCTGCTGTATCAACGCCAGGGCGCCGTGGTGAAGTATGCCAAGGGCAAGAAGGAGCGAGAGGTGCTTTTGTCCGATATTGCTTGGGGGGCTATCCAGGCTTATCTGCGGGCGCGGGGGGACGGAGCTCAGGCACGACCTATGGCCAGCCTGCCTGTCTTCGCCCGCCACGACCGCCGGGCTGGCTCCAGAGTTCTCCCCCTGTCTACCCGCAGCGTGCAGAATATCTTCTTCGAGCTGGCCTCGCGGGCCGGTATCCTCGAACGTTTCCACCTGACCCCCCATACCCTGCGCCATTTCTTCGCCACCGAGTTCCTGAGCGAAACCGGGGACCTGGCCCTGACCCAATATGCCCTGGGTCACGCCTCACCGACCACAACCCGCATCTACGCTCAGACGAAGCGCGAGGACTACCGTCGTGCTCACCGGCAGGTCTTCCGCTCAAAGGGTACTGCTGATGACTGACTCCTTGGTGTGACTGCGTCGGTGCGTGGTCGTCAATTGGTAGGAAGAGACAGTTGAAATCGTTGTTGGAGTTTCTGGTCCAGAATCGAGGAAATTTTAAATCGGAAGACCGATCAACTTCGCATTTTGCGAAGTTGATCGAAGACTGCGATGCGAATGCCTCCGGTTTCTATATTCCAGAAAGGCAACCATATTGGGGTGAAGGTAGGACGTACAATGTCATCAGAGATAAAATCATCTCCTTTTTATATCATATGGGTAGGACGGGATAGCGGCGGGCGGACTTGAGTGAGTAGTCCCTCATCGATTTTCCTGGTACAATGGCGGCCAGACAATTGGGGAAAGCTCTGGGTTAATAGGATAGCCGGTGTTCAATTAGCAATTGACCGGTTAGCCAATCAACTATGCAAAGCAACCAGTAGACACCTCGGGTTCTGCCATATGGTCCAACCTCTCTCATATCGAGCTGACGAAACAGGATTGGTTATGCAGTGGGTACGTACCGGTGAAGCGGGTAGTGTGGTCAGTCTCCTGGGTGGGGGAAAGACCACTTTTGTCCATTTTCTGCTGCGCGATGATGTGCGTCGTCATCATCTGGGCCCGACCAGTGATAACTACCAGTTCCTGTTGGTTGATTTTTACCCACTTTCGAGTAGCGCCGGTTGGGCTGGCTTCGAACTGATTTTACGACGCCTGCTGGAACAGGGGGAAAAAATAGATCTTAACGTCGGCTCACGAGATGAACTGAGGGCGCAGCACCAAGAGATATTGAGGACCCACAATCTTTCCCTGGCCCAGAATGCGCTTGAGCGTAGCATTGCCCTTGCATGTCGCGATTCGGCAAAACGGTTGGTCTTACTCTTCGACAATTTCGACCATGTCTTCGCCGAAGTGGAGGCCAGTTTCTTTCTCAGCCTGCGCGCCATGCGAAATATAAACCAGGGCCGCTTGATCTATCTGATTTTCACTTTTAACGAACTACCGCGTCTTCGACCCGCTTTGAGCGAGGTTGATCCCTTTTATCGCCTGTTCGTCCGCAACGTTTGTGGGCTTGGCCCTTACAACGAGGCCGAGGCCCGGTTTATGCTGGCCGAGCTGGCCAATATCTCTGGCGTTGAACTCGATGAACCTGCGATCAAGCGTCTACTTCAGATCACCGGTGGCCACGCCGGTTTGTTGAAAACGGCTTTCCAGACCTGGGCCCAGGGGCGGCTGGCTTTAACCGATGCCTCCCCCACCACTCTCCTTCGGGAACCGGCGGCCTGGAGTGAGTGCCAGAATATTTGGAACAGTCTGGGGGCAGACGAGCAGCTTGCTTTGCAACAACTTGTTGCCGCGCCAACTCCTTCATTGGTGCCATCGGTCTCACGTGCGCTGACTCTTAAGGGATTGTGGCGTAATGGGGAGATAACGTTGCCTGTATTGAAAGTATTCATCCAGCGCCTGGCGGTGAATCACATACCGAAGCCAACCGTTGATCGTCAGAGACGCCGGATCCAATGGGGCGCGAAACTGTTAACGGACCTGACCCCCTTGGAGTTTGAGGTGCTGGCCTATTTGATCGAGCATACTGACCAGGTCTGTACTCGCGATGACTTGATCCAACATTTGTATGCCGAGCAAGTGGCTGACCCGCAGGTCGGGGTTTCGGACAACCGGATCAATACCTTGATCTATCGCTTGCGTCAAAAGATTGAAGTAGATCCTCGTCACCCTCGTTTTGTTCTGACCGTTCAGGGGCAGGGTTATAGGCTCGGCTCAGGAGGTGCAGACTAACCCCCCCAGGAACCTGCGACTTTAGACTACCAGGCCACGCCTGTTTGCCAAGGCGTGGCCTGGTTTTGTGATCGGGTGTTAACTCTTCCGCTCAATTGTGATCAGATTATCCTCTTATGTGATCAGCCTGACAAGACTATCACCGATATGTGGGTTATGATGGAGGTGGTATCTTGGCTGGTCAAACGCAAGTGCGCACGACTTAACAACTGCATCAGGGAGTTGTTGGGCGTCTCGAGCTGATCGGCCCTAGGCCGGTCAGGGGCCCGCGTCTCGACAACCTCCTAGAAAGGAGGCTAACGAGATGGTCGCGCTCAGACTCAAGCACGCGGTGCTGCTGCTACTTCTCCTGGCGGCGATGGCTGCCAGTGGGATGTGGTATGTGCAACAGGAATTTGCCAACGCCCCTATTCCCATCGCGGAAACGGACCACTCTACAGGTGGCGGCTAAAGCGCTAGATGAGTAGGCTGTGTCGCCAACCATTGGTAGCACAGCCTATCATCTGATTTACCGCTCAGAGTCAACCATAGAATGGGCCTGGGCCAACCGCGCCTCAATTTCCTCTCGTAAAAAACGATAACCCTCGTGCTCAGGCCCTGAGCGAACCAGGTGATAAGCTTCTTCCAGTTTGAGGATGGCCTCCTGCACCTGGCCACGCTTAAGATACATATATCCCATCTCGCCAAGCGAGTTGGCTAGCCTCCACCTATCCTCGGATTGACGCCAGCCCTCGATAGCGTGCTCGAAGTAGTATGCGGCTAACGTCCAATTGCGTTGTTGAGTATACAACATTCCCAGGTTGTGATAAAGGCGGATTAACTCCAGCCGATCCCCCAGGCGTCGCAGGATGCGCAGAGATTCTAAATAGTATCGTTCAGCCTCCACCAAATTGTCCGTACTCCAACAAAGATTGCCCAAATTCATTTGTACTCGGGCCATGTGGTCACGATCGTCAAGAGAGCGGTAATTTTTAAGCGCCTGCAAATAACATCGGCGCGCTTGATCCCATCGTTTCTGTCGCTCAAAAACGTTGCCCAGATTGTGGAGAACTCTGGCCCGTCGGGGAACGTCACCGGCGCTTTCCGCCCACTGGAGGGCTTGCTCAAAGTGCGCCTGGGAGAAGGCCCAGGCGCGCAGATGGTAGTGAATCAGCCCCAGGTGATTGTGGGTCATAGCCAAACCCTGCCCATGCTTGAGGTTTGAAAACAACGCCAGCGCTTCCTCTCCAACGGCGAACGCTTCCTCGTATCGACTTGACAGGGTATAAATGTAAGCCAGGTTGGACATAGCGTGGGCCTGACCAGCCTCATCGTCTAGGCGGGCGTAAACAAGTTCTGCTTCTTGATAGGCAGTCAAAGCTTGCGCCAGGTCACCTCGCAGGCGGTGTAGCGTGCCCAGGTGTTCTAATAAGCACGCCTCGGCCTGGCCGTCTTTGAAACGGCGACTGTTGGCCAAAGCCTGTTCCAGGGGCCGTTGCCACTCTCCCCAAAGACCACGCCGTTCCATATAAGGGGAGAGAGCCAGGGTCAGATCTCTGGCGACAGGCCAGGCTGCGGCGGCGTGCAGAGCCAGGCCCAGGCCCTTGAGGATGTTGTCTAATTCCTGCTCGAGGCTAGCGGGCGAGTCCGCCTGGGCGGTTACACGGTCGAGCCAGAATCGAGCGTTGGCGCTGACACCGGCCTGAAAGGCAGCTGGCCAGTCGGTTATCTTCACCATTTCGCCACTTCGCTTAGCAAAAATGTTTCCGTCAGGCGATGGATGCTGTAGCGGCGCGCCTCGAGACGGCCGCCCGCATCCACCAGACAGAGCCGCACCAGGCGTTCGAGGGCGGCCCTGGCCCGCCTTGCCACCAGGCCGCTGGCCGCTTGTAATTGTTGGAGCGTGCCGCCTTGCCTGGCCACCAGGGGCATCATGAGCCAGGCCAGCCGGGCGTCTTCATCCAGCAAATCCCAGGCACGGCGGTAAATGAAAGCGTAAAGCTCCTCAGCTTTTTTACCACTGGCCCACTGCAAGCCGGCTAAGACCTCGCTCAGTGAGGTGGTGTAGACCTGGCCGATTACTAACTTCAGGGCCAGGGGGTTGCCGCCCACGACCTCATAAATGTGGGCCAGAGCCTCAGGCGGGGCGGCAGCCAATGCCTGAATGCCGCGCTCTTCGGCCTCGTAGCGAATGAGGGCCAGGGCATCGGCCTGGTTCAGCTCGTCCAGCCGGAGGTGGTAAAAGCCGTGGTGAGGTCTCGGGCCGTGGCGGCTGGTCAGTAAGAATTTGCTCGGCTTGGCCGCGCTTTTCAGGTGGGGCACCAAGGCGGCGTAGTCAGCCGCCGTTTCCAGGTTGTCGATGACGATCAGGTAGGGCTGGCGCTTGAGTTGGTCTACCAGCCTGGTCCATTGCTCCGGCGGCGGGAGGACCAGCAGATGGAGCCATCCCAACTGCTCGCCCACTTCCTCAGCCAACCTCTCCAGGGTGAGGGCCGGCGGGGCGGCAACCTGGACTTCGCCCCAGGGGTCGAAGAGGTGCTGGTGGGCGCTGACCCAGGCAATGTCGTGGAAACGAGTTGTCCACATCACCTCGAGGAGCGTGCTTAAGGCCAAAGAGGTCTTGCCAATGCCACCCAGGCCCTCGATGACGATGAGCCAAAACCGGTCCTCGTCCAGGAGCGCTCGTTTGAGGTCGGCTTGTTTTTCCGTCACCCCAAAGATGCGGCTAAAGGTGGGGGGGGGTAGCCGAACCTCGATAGCCCGCGCCTGATCGTGACGGGCGGTCTGCTCTTTTTGGAAAATGATCTGGGCCAATTCGCGGATGGCCTGGGTTTGGCGGTGATAGAAGGTGCGCTCGGACAGGTGGAGACGGCCGGCAACGGCCCGGGCCGGCACCCGGTCCAGGAAACGCTGCCGCAACAACACCTCGAACTGGCTATTATGCGAACCCAACTCGGCCAGGGCATCGAGGAGAAGACGGTTGCTTACCAGCCGGGGGGAGAGGATGATCTGGCGCTCCGCCAACGCTGCGGCGGTTTGGCGATAGAGCAGCAAATCGCCCAGGGAGGAGGGAGCCTGCGGTTCAGCATGCCATTGCCGCAAGGCCTCACCCACGCGCTCAATTATCTCATCCAGATTTCCATCATTGATGAGATCGGACCTCATCGACGAGCCTCCATCCACTACCCCGACCTTACTATAACACAGAGCCGGTAGACAGGCAACGCATTCTTTCATCTAAAATGTTACCGAGCGGGTATAGTTCACTCAAAAGAAAATGTTACCGAGGGAACTATGTCCAGCGAAGAAAAGATGACCATTGATGAAAGGTATAAGTATTTGCGCAGAATGCAAAAACGGTACCGAGCAGCCAACCGTCAAGAACGGGGCCAGCTTTTAGATGAGATGGAAGCGCTGACCGACTTGCATCGCAAGAGCCTGGTTCGCCTGATGCAAAGCAAGTTGGAACGCCAACCGCGTCGTAAGCAGCGAAGCCGAACGTACGGGCCGGAGGTGGATGATGCGCTGCGGGTCATCGCCGAAAGCTTTGACTACATCTGCCCGGAACGGCTGACGCCCAATTTGGTTTGGATGACCAACCACCTGGCCGGGCACGGCGAACTGACGGCTTCGCCCCGGCTGTTGGAACAGTTGAGCCAGATCAGTATCTCCACCGTGGGGCGTATCTTGCGGCGGGTCGGGCAAGACCAACCGCGTTTGCCTCGAAAGGGGCCAGAGCGGGCCAACGAGGTGACTAAAGACATCCCGATGACACGCATCGCCTGGGATGAAACCCAACCGGGTCACTTTGAGACGGACCTGGTCCATCATTGCGGCCCCATCGCTTCCGGGGAGTACGTCCATACCCTGCAAATGGTCGACGTGGCCACCGGCTGGAGCGAGCGGCGGGCCGTCTTGGGCCGGAGTTACCTGGTTATGGCCGATGGCTTCCAATATATCTTGGGCCGCTTGCCCTTCCCGGTGGTCGAACTTCACCCCGACAACGGCAGCGAGTTCTTTAATCAACACCTGGTCCGCTTCTTTCGGACCGCGATGCCGGGCGTCTATCTGTCGCGCAGCCGACCCTACCAGAAAAATGACAACCGCTTTGTCGAACAGAAGAACTCAAGTTTAGTGCGGGCCTATCTGGGCAATGACCGGCTGGACACGGTCGTCCAGACCCTGGTCCTCAATCAACTCTATGACCAAATGTGGCTCTACTACAACCTCTTCCAACCGGTCATGCGCTTGACCGAGAAGACGGTCATCGCGGTCGAGGGTCGGTCGCTACGGGTCAAACGCCGCTATGACCAGGCGCAAACCCCCTTTGACCGTCTGGGGGCAGCCAAGGCTATCTCCCAGGAACGGCGAGAGCAACTGGAAGCTCTCCGCGACCGGACCAATCCCCGTCAGTTACGGCTGGAAATCTATGATATGCTTGATTACCTTTTCTCTCTACCCGGCGCAGTTCCAGGCCAAACCGAAGACGTGTTCCAAACCTTGGCCACCTCGGTCATGCCCAAGGCACAAGCCAGCCAACTGACTGATCTTGACCTGGTCCTGGCTGCCTAACAGGTGGGCTGGTGGATATGTGGACAACTCTTCGCTGTGCTGCGAGTTGCCCACATATCCACCGCCCCGGCTACTATAACCAAACTCACAGAAAGGAACGGACAACCCGGTAACATTATCTTTTGACCGAACCATCGGCCTTCGGTAACATTTTCATTTGACTTGACAGGGGCAATAACTTCGTGGGCAGCAATTCCAAATTTGGCTTTTACACGCGACTAAAGTCGCCCTTGCGAGGCCACGCCAGGCGGGCCATAAAGTCCGCCTGCGCGGACTAAAAACCTGTCCACGCAGGTGGACAATCGGCTGAAAGCCTTCCAGGTGCGATTTCAATCGCGTCAAATTTGGAATTGCTGCTTCGTGGAGAAACAAGGCTATGCAGCAAATTGCAGTGAACTTGCAGATCGCCTGGCGGAAAATGTGATAAGCTGAACCTGTCGAGGGGTGAATATGGAAGCAAAAACGCGTTCCAGGGGTAATATTTTTACCGTTCCGGTCTTGGGCCAAATCCTTTTATATGCGCCGCTGCACAATTTTGCCGCTTTGCTGAACCCCTCCTCGATCCCACCCCTGAAAAAGGCGCTCCTGTCTCAAGAAAGTACGGGCATCGCGCCGCTTGACGAAATTCTTGATCGGCTCAGCGCCACCGCCTCGCCGCCGCCGGTTGCCAGGGCAGGCGCTTTTGCCCCCCGTTTCCTGGGCCTGCTGCCGACGCGAGCCTGCAACCTGACCTGTAAATATTGCGCCTTCCAAAATGGGCGTCAAGGCCCTCAATTTATGGATATCCGGCTGGCCTGCCGGGCCATCGATTGGTATATCGACCTGATCGGCAGGGCCGGGCAAGAACGGCTTGAAATCCATTATTTTGGGGGGGAGCCGTTTTGCGCTGAGGAACTGATCGACCTTTCGTTTCACTACGCTAAAATGCGAGCCGGCGCATTGGGCTATGCCACCCACTTCGAAGCGGCGACCAACGGCGCTTTTGGAGAGAGTCGCTGCCGCTGGATTGCAGATAATTTTGATACGATCGTATTGTCCCTGGACGGCCCGCCGGAGGTTCACGACCATCACCGCCGGCGTAAGGACGGTCGCAAAATGTCCGGCCTCATCGCCCGCAACGCCCGCATCCTGTCCGAAGGGCCGGTGAAACTTTGTATCCGGGCCTGCGTGACCGAGTCTACCGTGGCCCGGCTGGAAGCTTTTGCTGCCTGGTTCTGCCGCATGTTTCGCCCCCAAGCCGTCTGTTTTGAGCCGCTCCAGGCCACGCCCCAGGCCATTGCCGCCGGATTGTCTCCCCCGGACCCCTGGCGCTTTGCAAGCAATTTCATTCGCGCCGCTCACATTCTGAAGGAATATGGCGTCGAGGCTATGTACGCCACCGCCGATATTCGGACCAGGCAAGTCACCTTTTGTCCGGTTGGCCGAGACGTCGCCATCGTCTCGCCCGACGGCGCCGTTAACGCCTGTTATCTGTTGGACCGCGACTGGCAAGCCAAAGGGCTGGATATGCGCCTCGGCGCTGTGCGCCCCAAAGGGCCGGTAGTGTTGGAGCGGGCGGCGGTCGAGTCTATCCGCCGGCTGAACGTGCTGAACAAACCGGCCTGCGAGGGATGTTTTTGCAAGTGGCATTGCGCCGGCGGGTGTCACGTGAATAACACCCTGCCGGCCACGCCCGGCCCTTATAATCGCCTCTGCATCCAAACCAGGCTAATCACTTTGCATAATATTTTAGAAACGATGGGCCAGGAAGGCTTGATGGATCGTCTCCTGAGCAGCCCCGCCGCGCGGGAACGATTGATGCAACCGCATTCCGACGCCATCCAGGATGAGATTGAGGATGAACACCGTTGCCCCTCCTCGTGACCTGACGCCCACGGCGACTTACCGCTCCCGGCCGTCGCTTTTACAGGTGGTCGAAACGGATCGCATCCGTTTGATCGATGAGGAACGGGGGCTATCCTGGTCGCTGCGAGGGATCGAAGCAACCATCTGGGATTTGTTGGCCGCCGGTTATCCCCTTCAAAAAATCTTGCACTTCGTCTCGTTGTGGCCCGATATGGTGGCCGGTGACGCGGAAGGAGCGGTGTTGAGCGCCCTGGAAAGCTGGCATAAACGGGGCCTGGTTGAGAAGACACTCGATGACCAATTTAATCCTTAACGATGTGTGCAATCTAAGGTGTCCCTATTGCTTTGCCCTGGACTACCAGGGAGAACAAACTTCTCCTGAGCACTTTTTGAGCCTGGAGGCTTTTCGAAGCAGGCTTGAATTCTTGGAGCGATCCGGTATGGAACAGGTGCGGCTATTGGGAGGGGAGCCAACCCTGCATCCCCAATTTGTGGAAATGGTCAACCTGGTCCGGGCTGGCGGGAAGAAGCTGATGGTGTTCTCCAACGGGTTGATGCCGGAGAAGGTCTTCGCCTGCCTGGCCGGCCTGTCCCCTTCAGACTGCACTGTCATGATCAATATGGTCCAAGCCAGTGAAGTTGACCCGGACAGGCGAGTTCACCAGCGTCAACTGGCCGCCCTCCGCCGTTTAGGGCAGCGGGCCTTGCCGGGGATGACGATCTATCGCGGGGATTTTCAGGCGGGTTTTCTGTTGTCTGCCATCGCCGAGACGGGCTGCCGGTCTCACATTCGCCTGGGTTTGGCCCAACCGTGTTTATCAGGCGCCAACCAATATCTTTACCCCCACGAATATCAGGTCGTCGGCCAGAGAATTGTCGAGTTGGCCCTGGCCGCCGCCGAGGTGGGGGTGACGCTCAGTTTTGATTGCGGCTTTGTGCGCTGTATGTTCTCCGAGGCCGACCTGGATATCTTGCGCGCAGTCAGGGTTGATTTCGGCTGGCGCTGCAACCCCATCCTGGACATCGACCTGGCCGGCCGGGTGATCCATTGCTATCCACTCTCCGGCTTTGTCCGCCTGCCGCTGACCGGCGAGGCGGATGCCTCCGGGCTGCGGGGCGCTTTTGAGGCAGCCGCCGAACCTTACCGCGCTTCAGGGATTTACAAAGCGTGCTCAAGGTGCGAATTCAAGGCGGCCGGCGAGTGCCCGGGCGGCTGCCTGGCGACCACGATGCGACGCTTCCGCCGCTCTCAATTCAGGGTAACGGTTCCTTCAAGTTTGTTCGTTTCAATCGCTTTTAATGGATCCGGGAAAGGAGACCACTTATGACCGACGATTTGAGCAAAATCGACCCTCAAGAAAAAGAACCGGAAGAAGAACCCACAGTCTACGCCGTCCAAAAAGACTTACAGGGCTGGAAGTTCAGCCGGCGGGCTTTCCTCAAGGGAGCCGTCACCACCGCCGAGGCGGCTGCGGTCGCCGGCGCTATCGCCGGGTGTGGCAGTCCGCCGGCTGAGCCCCTGGCTGCGGCTACGGCCACCATTCAGCCTACGCCGACGACCACCCCCCGGCCGACCCGAACGCCCACTTCGACCCCCTCGCCAACCGAAACCCCGACATCGACCGCGACGCCAGCGCCAACAAACACCCCCACCCAAACACCCACTCAAACTCCGACCCAAACGCCAACCCCACAACCGCTGGCCGATGTCAACACCGAGGGTCTGAATGTGCGCAAAGGACCGGGCACCAACTACGACATCCTGGGGGTGGTCAAAAAAGGGGATAAATTGCCGATCGTCGGTCGCTTGAGGGACAACTCCTGGTATCAAGTTGAGTATAAACGGCAGAAGGGCTGGGTATTTGGCGACCTGGTCATCGCCGAAAATGCAGATAGAGTGCCCGTGATCACCGACATCCCCCCCACCAACACCCCGGCGGCTACAGCCACGCCGACAGAGACACCGACGCCAACGCCGCTGCCCGGCGTAGAAGGGACGGTCCAGCCCGGCCAGGAAGGGATCAACTATGAGTACATCGATGAACGGGGGGTAACGCATACGTTCACCCTTCCCTGCGGCTCGCCGCTGCCGCCGGGCGCGACGTGCGTTTGCAACTGCGTCACCGCGCCGCCCGCCTGCGGCTGCGTGGGGCATTGCGCCTGCGACTCTCAGGGAGGGCATTATTGGTATCCCAACTGATCCGGTTTAGCCGGGAAACGACAAAGAAAAGAGGACAATCATGACCGAAGAAGTGGATAAAGTTAATGCTCAGGAAGAAGAAACAACTGAAGAACCCACAGTCTACGCCGTCCAAAAAGACTTACAGGGTTGGAAGTTCAGCCGGCGAGCTTTCCTCAAGGGAGCGGTAACAACCGGCGCGGTGACAACCGCCGCGGCGACCGTTGTGGCCAGGGGCGCAACGGACGAATCTGGTGAGGAGACCTCGGAGGGGGCGGAGGTTTTGGCCGACTCGATCTTGCTGGCGGTGACGATGCCGGCCATGATGGCCGTGGGACCGGGTAGGCCCTTCGCCCAGGCCTGGCAGTTCACGAACAACAGCGACCGCGCCTGGTGTCGGGGGGCAACCCTACACCTCGTTGGCGACTCAATACAGGCCCCGGCGTCGGTTCTACTGCCCGACATCGCCCCCGGCCAGACCGTCGCCGTTCAAGTGGATATGGTCGCTCCGCTTGAACCGGGAATCTACCGGGGCAGTTGGCATTTACAGGCCGCCCCCAACACCGAGGCTGCCGCTTCCGGGCCGTTCACTGTTGTCAACGAGTGCATCGTCGAGTCGCCCCATCCTTATCAGAATAATATGGATCAAACCTGGATAGTGAACAACCCGGATGCGAACGCTCAGAGCACTCGGGTGCATTTCTCGCAAATCGAGGTGGAAACAAACTTTGATTACATCATTCTGAAGGATGAGACGGGGCAAGAGTACCAGCGAATCACGGGCAGTTACCCCTCGGGCCTATGGTCAGATCCCATACCCGGCAATGTTGTTCAAGTGCAGTTAGACACAGACTTCATTGTGACCGGGTGGGGCTTCTGCCTGGATCAAGTAGAATCCGTCAACCTCATATATTTGCCCATCGTAGTAAAGGAGGCTGCTACGCCTGTTTCTGCTCCTACTTCTACAGGTACACCTACTCGTACGCCTACTTCCACCCGTACACCTACTCGTACGCCTACTGCTACTCGCACTCCGACGTCTACCCGTACACCAACGCCGTCCCCTGGCTCTCCCACTCATACGCCTACTCATACTCCAACTCGTACCCCGTGTCCTAGCCATTGCAGTTGCGTCGGCGATACTCACTATTGGTATCCGAATTAAATGGGGCAGATCAGCGCGCCGGAGTGATAGAGGAAAATGGGGAAAGGAAGATTATGGAAATTTTCACCATACCCCTGGAAAACAAATTCATCATCTACCGGCCCCTGTTGCGGCTGGCCTTCATCGGCAACCGGGCGATGGCCAACCTGGTTCTGGACATCGCCGCCCAAAGCCCCAACCTCGACTCGCTACCGGCCTCGCCCGCCGTGGATTTTCTGCGCAGCACCGGCTTCCTGGCGCCAGACCCGGCCCCACCCCCGCCGCCGGCCGCCTCCTTCCAGCCCACGCACGCGGCCCTGCTCCTGACCAACCAATGCCACCTGCGTTGCATCTATTGCTACGCCAATGCCGGGGTCGGGCCGGTTCAGGAACTGTCGTTCGCCCTGGCCCGGGCGGCCATTGACCGGGTGTGCCACAACGCGCTTGAACTGGACCGGCCGCAGTTTGAGCTAACCTTCCACGGGGGCGGCGAGCCGGTTCGGGCCTGGAAAGTGCTGGCAGAAGCCGTAGCTTATGCCCGAAGCAAACCTTTGCCCTGCCAGGTGTCGATGACCAGCAGCGGCGTCTGGTCGCAACACCAGCTTCATTGGATTATCGACAACCTGGACGGCCTGACCATCTCCATTGACGGCGGTCCGGAGACCCAGAACCGCCAGCGCCCCTTTGTTTCCGGGCAGGGATCGTTTGCGACGGTGATGCGGACCATTGCAGCGCTGGACGAGCGCAACTTTCCTTACGGCATTCGGATGACGGCCCTTCCGCCCTGGTCAGAGCGTCTGCCGACCGACGTGCGCTTTCTCTGCCAGAAGACGAATTGTCAACATTTTCAGGTGGAACCGGCCTTCAACACCGTTCGCGGCCAACACCAATGGCCGTCCGCCGCGGAGAGTGAAGCCTTCGCCGCCGCCTTTATCGAAGCATTTGATATTGCCGGCCAGGCCAACCGAACCTTGGCCTACACCGGGGCCAGACCCTGGCTGCTGACCCATTCTTTCTGCACCGCGCCCTACAACGCGCTCATCGTCAATCCCGCCGGCCGCCTGGTCGCCTGCTATGAGGTCACCGACCAGAATCACCCCCTGATCGACATTTCAACGTTCGGTGAAATCGTGGGGGATCAGGTCCGGGTGGACGAAGAGGCGCGTCACGCCTTGCACACCCGTCTTGACGAAAGGCGTCAAGCATGCCGCGCTTGTTTTTGTTACCGGCACTGCGCCGGCGATTGTTACACCCGTACCTTTTCCCCTGAAGTGGGTTCCCACAAGGTGTTGGGTCAACGTTGCCGGATGAACAGAAGCATCACCGCCCAATTATTGCTGCGCTACATTATGGCCGGCGACGGCCTGTGGCAGGGCAATGGAACGAGACAGGCCCGGCATACGCTCGTAGCCGAAGGATAATACGTCGATGGTAGGAACAATGCCGGCCGCCCTGAACAGGATTCGGGCAGCAGTGCGCCACCTTCCACAGTGGCCATCCTCATTGGGCGCTTGCCAACAACGTTGGGCGCAGCGGTGGGAGGACTATGCATCCCAGGCCGGCCGGCAAATCCCCAACATCCATATTGAGGATGCCGGCGAGGCGGTCTATCTGGGTCAGCTCTCGCCCGGCTGCCGGGCCTGTAAGCAAGGGACGTGGGATTGTGTCTTCACCACCATGCGCTGCAACCTGAACTGCAATTTTTGCTGTAGCCCGCAGGCCATTGCTAAAGATTTCGCGGGGTCGGCTTTCGGTTCCTCCCCTGAGCAGATCATCGAAAATCATTCAAAGACGACCATCAGCGGTATCAGCTTTTCAGGGGGCGAGCCATTCATCGATAAACCAAAACTGTTCAACTGGATCGGCCAATTCAGGGAGTATGCGCCCCAGAAATATCTGTGGCTGTACACCAACGGCGTGTTGATCAACCGGACCGATTTACAACGCTTGCAAGCATTGGGGATCGACGAGATTCGGTTCAATCTGGCCGCAACCGGATACAACAATTCAAGGGTCTTGAAAAACTTGGAGTGCGCTGCCCAATTCATCCCTAACGTAACGGTTGAGATTCCGGCTATTCCTGAGCATGCTCAAAAGGTTCTGGCCAGTCTGGAGGTATGGACTTCACTGGGGGTCAAGTATCTTAATCTACACGAATTAATCTACGAAGATGGGACAAATGCGGCCTCGATGCCAGGCCCGCGTTGCCCGCTGATTTTGGGCGATGGCCATCGCACCGAGGTGAATCCCAAAAGCCGGTTTTTATCCCTGGCGGTTATGCAGAAAGTTCAGGACGATCATCTGCCCCTGTCCGTCAACGATTGTTCGATGCAAAGCAAGATCAGGCAACTACGGGGTCGGCGGCGAAGCCTGGTCCCGCTTTTGAAAGAACCATACGAAAAGCTGCGCCGGGATGAAATCTACGAATGTTATTGCGCCTTCCGGAGCCGGGAGGATTATTTCTTCGTTCATCCCGACGCCCTCCGTAACGTGCGCCGGGCCGACCCCGATTATCACTACGTCAGGCTGGCCCGAACCGCCCCCCTGTCGCTAAAGGACGGGGGACGGTGGCTAGTCTTTGAGCCAATCTCATAGGCGGTCAAAAGGTGCGCCGGCCGGCGTCATCAATCGGGCCGGCAGCACAAGACAGTAGGCTAACAACATGGAAAATGTTCGAAGCAAGCTGGTGGTTATTTCGTGGTGGTCGAATTGCCTGGGGTTGACCTGCCTGCGCCAATTGGCTAAACACACCCGGCAGCGAGACATTTACGTGGTTCAGGTCGGCAAAACCCAAAGGCAAAAAGAGCGCTTCAGGGCGTATATGCCCCCGTCCGTGAAAGAGTTGCCTTATGCCCAAGAGGCTGCGGCGGAACATTGCCGGGTCATTGAGGCGGTTTCTTACCGGCTGTTGGTCGATCAAGCCGGCTTATGGTTTATCGATCACGACACTTTTGTTTATGAGGATTGTCAGCCCTGGCTAAATCGGATGGACCGGGTCTTCAGCTGTTCCAACCTATGCCTGTGCCATCCCCGGCCTTCGAACGGTCCGGCCATTACCAATCCGGCTTTTTGGCTGTCGCCCCGCCGCCTGCCCCCGGATTTACCGAGCCTGGCCGTCATCCCCTATCGCCAGACAAGGGCGGCCAAACGGCCCTACGCCATTCGCCGCCGGGCCGAGTTGATAATGCCGGAAAAAGACACCCTGGTTCTGGCCAAAGAGTTTCTGGCGGCGCGGGGTATGGCCTGTGACTTTCCGTTGAAGGGGAACGGGCTGTGGGCTGCGGCCCCGGCCCGAAGTATGCCCCCCTTCCCCCGGCATCAACACCTGAGCGGCCTCTATCTGCTGGCCGGGCCGGTTCTGCCCGAACAGTTCTTCCAATGGATGAGAGAGTGCGTTCAAAGATTCACCCTTTTTTATGAAACCTGCCCTCACGCCTGGCTGGCTGCCGAGGACCCCGTCTTGTTACGGCGATTGAGGGAATTCCAGAAGGCCGTCGGGATCAGTCCCGGCCGGCGGTTAAAGGAGATTGAAGATGGTTGATGGCCACCCGCGTACAACGTTGCCGTTCGTTTGTAACCGCCGCAATTTCTTCAAGGCCTTGCTCAAGGAAATGGTGGTCGTTATCAAAACCGTCCAGGGCGGGCAGAGCTTCCGTTTAGCAGAACTGGGGCGTCTGTCTGATGACCAACTGGCCCGGGTCATACCCACGATGAATCCAGATTATGAAATCCACCTCGAGCAGGGCGGCCTCCGGGCCAGACATAAGCAAAGTGGTCAGGAATTCAAAGGATTTATGCTGGACGAAGAAAAGCAACTGGTCTTCAATCTGTTTAATGGACAGAACACGTTGGCGGAGATCGCCTGGCAGTTGAGCCAGGACTTGGGCTGGGAAAAGGCCAGGGCCTTTGCCTGCGCCAGGGAGCTATTTTTGGCCCTGGTCGATCATTTACTTTGCCAACCCGGCAACCTCCTGGAACAGGACGGCAGCTAATGTCCCCGGTGAAACGCGCGTTTGAAGCGTCCAACCACATCAGACCCATTCAACCCGGTCAGCGATCCATCTTTCGCTTAGATTGCTCCAACGATGTTATTTTTTACGCGCCCGGCTATGTGGCCCTGGTCGGTTTACCCGATGCGGATCGCTTTGAAACAATGCTTACCACTCCCGGCGACGGTGTTGGGCCTCCCGCCCTGGCTGCGCTGCGGGACAGGCTGGTTCAAAAAGCAGAAACAGCCCTTAGCGCCCGCCATCGCTGGCAAACCGGCCCGTTTCGCCCGGAGTGTTTGACTCTGTATTTGAGCAACCAATGCAACCTGCGCTGTTCCTACTGCTACGCCGACGCCGGCCCCACGGCCTCGTTGAAATTGGGCCTGAACGTCATTCAGGCGGCGGCCAGGCTGGTGGCAACCTCCTGCCGAGAGAAAAATCGCCCCTTCACAACGGTGTTTCACGGCGGCGGCGAACCGACGTTGGATCAGGCTTTTGCCCGGCAGGTTTTGACCATCCTGGACGAGACGGCGCAAAACTACGAACTGCCGGCCTTTCGCTACATCGCCACCAACGGCGTGATGGCGGCGAACAAAGCGAAGTGGCTGGCCCGGCGCTTTGATCTGGTGGGCCTGTCTTGCGATGGGCCGGCCGACATTCAAAATCGGCAACGGCCGGCCGGGGGTGGCGGTGGAACCTCCCACCTGGTAGAGCAAACGGCCCACATTCTGCGGGAGCAGGGCTGCCGCTTTCAAGTACGGGTGACCATTACCCAAAACACGCTGTCTCGCCAGGCGGAGATCGTGGATTACCTGTGCCAACAATTGGCCCCGGCGGCCATTCACATCGAGCCGGCTTATCTTGGCGGTAGAGCAAGTGCCCCCGGCCGTTTTGAGCCTGAGCAGGCATTTGAATTCGTGGCCCACTTCTTGCAGGCTCGACACAAAGCCAGGCAGTATGATGTCCCCCTGTTATACGTCGGCAGCCGTGTCGATACCCTCCACGGTCCCTACTGCCACGTCTTTCGAGACGTGTTGAATCTGGTGCCCGGCGGGGTCGCTACCGCCTGCTTCAAGGCAGTCACGGCCGCCCAGGCCGGCCGGAACGGCCTGGTGATAGGGACCTGGCAGCAGGAGTTCGGGTGTTTCACAGTCGATGACCGGGCCGTCGGAGACTTGCGGCGGGCCTTAAGCTCTACCTCAAGCGCCTGCCGGGGCTGTTTCAACCGCTTTCACTGCGTGGGGGAATGTCCCGACCGCTGCCCGCGCGCCGAATCTGACTTTTCTCAAGCCGGCCACAGGCCGGGCTTTCGGTGTCGGATTCAAAGGGCGCTGGCTATGGCCACCTTGCTGGAAAGGGCCGATAGGCTGCGGGCCTCAGCCAACGCAACCACGAATAGGAGAGAATCTGACGGTGGATATGCAAAAGGAGCGTCACTTATTTGACGAGTTCTTCCGCCCCGCTCCCCCTCAAGTGGACGTAGAGGGCATCCAGCGGGCGTGGCTGGCCCTGAAGCCCCCCTTTCGGGTTGACGAACGGACCTTGCCCCTGCCGGTCTGGGCCCGGCGCGGCTATACCGAGACCGGGCCGGAAGCCTGGCAAACGTTACGCCGGGATGTGGGCCACATTCAAGTCGATAAGCCACTTTGCATTTATGTGCACATCCCCTTTTGCGACAGCAAATGCGGCTTTTGCGATAGCTATTCTTTTCGGTTGACGCCAAAACACCGGACCGCCCAGGTTGATCGATACGTGACGATGCTGCAACAAGAGATACATCTCTGGAGCGAGCAAGGCTTCCTCGACCGTCGCCCGGTCACCACCGTCCATTTCGGGGGCGGAACGCCGTCCTTCCTGGGCGAAGCGGCCTTTAAGCGCCTGGTTGAGAGTTGCGCCGCCTGCTTCAACACCTCGCCCCAAACGGAATGGGCCCTGGAGTCCACCGTTGCCCACCTGCCGCCGGCCATGCTCTCCCTCCTGAACCGGCTGGGGTTTACCCGCCTCCATATCGGCGTGCAGAGCCTCGAAGACCCCGTGCGCCGTTCGATCGGCCGCCGCCAACCCGCCGCCAAAGTTCTGGAGAAGATCGCCGAAACCATCAGCCTGGATTGGATCGTCACGGTGGACCTGATTTGCGGTTTGCCCGGTCAGACCTTGCCGGGCTTCATCGCCGGGATTGAAGCCCTGCTTGACCTCGGCGTCCCCGGCTTTTCGCTCTACGAACTCCTCGTCTATCCTCAAAATCGGAAGTGGGCCGAACGACATGGCCTGGTTGGGCGGGGACATCTGACCAATTACTTCCTCTTTCAGGCGGGGGCCGGTCTGCTTGACTCGGCCGGGTTTAAGAAGAATCTGTTCAATCATTTTGCCAACGAACAGGATAAGAACCTGTATTTCACCTTTCCCGAACGAGGGGAAGACTTGCTGGCCCTGGGCACTATCGCCGATGGCGTGTTTGGCGATTATCACTACCGCCACCCGATATACAAACACTATTGCCGCCAGATCGGCCACGCTTTTCCCGCCCTGGACGGTGGTCTCCGGCGGAATGAATTTGAGAACTACCTTCAGCCCATCACCACTGCCCTCCTGTCAGGGCGGATTCCGGCGGCGTTGCGGCCATACCTCGAGGTGACGCCCCCCGGCTCGGGCCAGCCTCTCCTGCAGCAGTGGTTCGATTCCGCCTTGCTGATGGACAACCCTGACGAAGGGTATCTGGATTTGACCGCCAACGGCGCGTGGTTCGCGGGAAACATGATCTCGCACCTGGCTACAGCCACACACGCCGCTCTACAATCTCATTTGTTTATCCCTACCGGAACCGGGCGGATGGCGGCGTATTCGCCCTAACGCTCCGCCGCGCAGGATTTTGCAGTCCCTTTGCAGATCATCCGGCAGGCATCAGTGTTAAGCAGAACAATGACCTCTTCCTCATCGCTCATCGTCATCTTACTGGCCGACGGGTTCGATGAAGCCGAGGCCGGCCTGTTCATCGGGCGGTTGCGGGCAGCCGGGCTGTCGGTCCAGGTGGTGGGTCTTTCCGTTCGCCCGGTGGCCGGCGCTCACGATCTAACGCTCAAGTTGGATGATTCTATGGAAACCGTCTGCCGCGCCCCGAAGCGGGTTTGGGCCGTGATCATTCCTGGCGGGGCTGCGCACGTCGCCCGCTTGCAGGCCGATCCGCGCGTGCACGATTTACTACATCGGGTTCTGGATCAGGGTGGCCATCTGGTCACCACCCCGGGCAGTAGAGCATTGCTTTATGGGGCCGGCCTGTGGCCGCGTGCCGACTGTGCTGGCGTTCAAGGATCCATCATTCATTTCAATGGAGACACCTGTTTAGATGCGTTTATATGCGATTTGGGGAAGTACTTTGTGGCCGAGAGTTGATCCAACTCGGATCCCAACCAGGGCAAACGTGTGATATAATAGACGTGTTCCCGCAGGTTTGCTAATACAACACATAGTGCGAACTCACAAACCGCGCACCAGACATCTCCTACAAGACTTGGCAACTATTTCGTACTGGAAACCGACTAAGCTCTAAAGGTATTCTATACAAGGAGGGAGCTACTATGAGAAATTTGCAAGCCCGGAAATGGATCTCACCTTCGTTGTTGGCCTTGCTGGGTTTGACGCTGTGGTTGTTATTTTTACCTAGTGGCTTGGTCCGGGCCGATCCACCAGACCCACCCCCGCCTACGCCGGTTTGGGAGAAACTCGATCCTCCCTACCCCCCCAGTGAGGTATCACCTCCGCTCGCGCCCTTATCTGTGCAAGGGACCTTAAAAGCGTTCCAGGCCGTCGCCGACGCCGAGGTGCGGCAGGGCAACCCGGCGGAGAACTTTGGCATAGAGCCGATAATGGGCGCTGGCTACGACAACTATACCCCCGAAAATCGCTTGATTCAACGCGCCTTGCTCCGCTTCGACGTCTCCCACTTTCTTCCCCCCGGTTCGACTATCCACCAAGCGACGCTTAGCCTCTACATGGTCGGTTATTGCGACGTCGGCTCCAGTACCTTCCAGACCTATCGAGTTACCGACGACTGGTTCGAATTGACGACCACCTGGAACAACCAGCCGTCCTTCGCCGAGGGATATGGTTCCACCGTGATCCCAGTTGGAGGAACAACGTTCGGTTGGTACACATTTGACGTCACAGCCTTAGTTCAGGCCTGGGTCAATGGCGACTATCCAGAGTATGGGCTGATGATCCGGGGGCCGGAGGCGCCTCCATACCAATGCGCTTTCCGCGAGTTCCTGACGAAGGGCGGGGGCGGTTTCAACTCTGCCCCGGAACTGGTGGTGGACTATACCGCGCCCCCCCCGGCCCTGGCTGTCTCCCAAAACGATCTTACTTTCTTGCATCAGTGTGGTATTGGCGCTCCTGCCCCCCTGCCCCAGGTCATTGCTGTGCAAAGCAACGACGAAAT
>JBHHXL010000034.1:0-22300 GCA_046757065.1 Anaerolineae bacterium | reverse complement strand
TTGGACGGCAGGGTGGTTGACCGCATTTAGCACCGAGGGCCTGCCCTCGGGCCGGCACTCGGCAACTACGATTGCTTCCGTTCCCCCTCCACCTTCGCTCAAAAGCATCGCGGCGGCCTGGGGCACGTCGAAGGCCAGGGCCAGCTCGCGGCAGGCGGTTTGCAGGATGAACTCGGGCTCCACGTTGGGCGTGGCCGCCGAAGCGGCGATGATCCGGTTGAGCAGCGCCAGCTCGCGGTTGCGGCGGTGAATCTCCTTCTCGGACTGCCTTCGCTCCAGTTCAGCCGAGGCGCGCACCGCGAAGATCTGCAACATCGAGGCCGCCAGGTCGACGTTCTGCAGCGGCTTGCCGTCCAGGACAACCATGATGCCCAAAGCCCGGCCCGCCGAATCGAAAAGCGGGGTGCCGATGTAACTCTCGATCCCCATTTCGACCAGCAGATGGTCCAAAGGGAAATCCTGTTGAACATTTTGGGGGTAGTAACACAGACGTTGCCCAACAACCTGCTCGCACGGCGTGTGCTTCAAATTGTATTCGAAGTTGTCGATAATCTCCCCGTGAGCGCAGACGGCGATAGTCTTGATGCAATCGTCCGTTTCATCGGCCAGCTCGCCGATGAAAGCGTAATCCACCTCCAGGGTTTTGCCCAGGTATTGCACCAGCAAGCGGAAGAACGCCTCTCCTGTTTTTGCAGAGACCCCTTCGGCGACGTTGCGCAGGGCTTCTTGGGCCCATTTGCGCTCCCGGCGCGCCGCCGCCTCGCGCAACTCGCGCTCGATGACCGGGATCAGCCGGGCCAGATCGTCCTTCAGCACGTAATCGCGCGCCCCGGCCTTCATCGCCTCGACCGCTGCCCCCTGGCTGATGGCCTCCGAGACGAGGATAAAGGGCAGATCGAGGCCGCTTTCCTGCAACAAGGTCAGCGCGGCCAACCCGCTGAAGCGCGGCATCGAGTAATCGGCGATGACGAGGTCCCACTTTTGTTGCTCAAGCGCGGCCCGCATCGCGGCGGCTGTTTCGACCCGTTCGAAGGCCGGTTCGTAGCCGCCGCGCCGCAGCTCACGCAGCAGTAGCAAGACATCGTCTTCTGAGTCTTCAATGATCAAGACACGCAAGGGTGTATTCATCTAAGCCACCACCACTAAAGCGGAATAAATTCCGCACTCCTCCACAGCAGCCGGGAAATGCCCAAGTTTCCCCTATTGTAGCATTTGGAGAACGGTATCGACAGTGATAGATGTCATCAATTTGCGGTGACAGTTTTATGATTTCAACGTATTTGTTTGCCGGGGTTGCCCAGGTGCTGTGAGGCGCTGCTCCTTTTTGATTCACGTGTCCTTGTGGAATCAGCCAGCGATATGATATAATCCACCCTTGCACGGGCAATCTGACCCGAGAGGAGAGCATTATAGATGGCACAACGTTGGAGTCCGCCTGGCTACCCTGAGGAACCCTACTATGAGGAGCCGGCTTACTATGCAGAGGAAACATACGATAATTGGGAGGGAGGATCTCCCCTGCAACGGTTCGCGCCCTTTGCCACCGGCAGTTGCCTGACGCTGGTCATCTGCCTGTGCGCTTTTGGCTGCTTCGTTGTTTTCTGGACGGGAGCCTGGTTCGGGGGGGATGCTGTCCTCCAGGCGCTCGGTGACGATCAGGCGGCCCCGGAGGCGGGCGGCAGCCCGGCCCAACCCGGGCCGTCTTTCGCCGAGGCCCCGCCCTTTAACGACGACGAACCTCGCCAGGCGGTGGAACCCACGTTTCCGCCGGCACCCGTCCCACCGGCACCGACTTCCCCACCCGTTCCACCGACTTCCCCGCCGGTTGAGCCGGCGGCGGCCGGCACCTCCCAGGAGACCGCAGCCCGCATCGATCAACCCCTGGCCAGCAACGCCGGCCTGGAGATAACGGTCCTGGACGTCCGCCGCGACCTGACCGTGGAAATCGCCCCGGAGCCCGGCAAGGAGTTCGTGTTTGTTTCCTTAAAGCTGCGTAGCCTGCGTCCGCCAAATGAGTTTAGCCCCTACGACCCGCTGGATTTTCTGCTCTTCGGCGGCCAGGGGGGGTTTTATCCACCCGATCCGCAGGCGGACAACGGGCGTCGCCTGGTGGCAGGCGAGCTGCCCGGCGAGGGTGTGATCGACGGCGACCTCATTTTCCAGGTGGCGCAGGGGGAGGGCGGGCTGTTTCTGGTTTGGAATGCCGGGCCGGAGGGAAGCCCTCTCTGGTTTAACCTGGAACAGTAGAACAGTAACGGGGCTGTTGACACCGTGAAGTTGCTCATCGCCACCCACAACCCCGGCAAGGCGCGCGAATACCGCGATATTTTGGCCGGGCTTGAGCTGGACATCACCGACCTGGATCAAGAAGGGATTACCCTGGAGCCGGAGGAGACGGGCGCAACCTTCGCCGAAAACGCCGTTCTGAAGGCCCGCGCCTTTGCCGCAGAGAGCGGCCTGTTGACCCTGGCCGATGACTCCGGCCTGGAGGTGGATGCCTTGAACGGAAAGCCGGGGGTTTACTCGGCCCGTTATGGCGGCACAGGCCGGGGCGAAGATGTCAAACGATACGAACGGATCCTGGCCAAACTGGCCGGCGTGCCCTGGGAGCGTCGCACCGCCCGCTTTCGCTGCGTGATCGCTCTGGCCCAACCCGATGGCCCGGTCCAGACCCGCGAGGGAACGCTGGAAGGCTTCATCGCTCACCGGCCCAGGGGAACTTACGGATTCGGCTACGATCCCATATTTTACATACCCGAATTCGAGCGGCATCTGGCAGAACTCGATCCCGCCACCAAACACCGGATCAGCCACCGGGGGCGGGCAGCGCGGGCTGCCCTGCCGCTGATCACCCGTATGCTGAAAGGAGGGGGTAGCGATGTATAACCACAAGTTTGGGTTTCACATAAACGCCATCAGCCAACCGGTAGAAGATGCGATTATGCGCTTGCGCCCGCGTGTCCTGAAAACCCTGCACCACGACGTTAACTTCTGGAGGCGCATCCGCCAGGAACTGCCCGATACCTTCATCATCGGTCGCCTCTATGAAGCCAACCAGCGGTTCGAAGACGATCCCATCCGCCAGGGCCGGGAATTCGCCGAGAAGGTGCTCCGCGAAGGCGTCAACCAGGTGGAGGTCAACGGCCGGCCCATTTACAACGCCTGGGAAGCCTACAACGAAATTATGCCGGAGAGCGCCTCCGCCGGCCGCCAGAAGCAGTACGATGCGTTTCAAGTCTCGTTCGCCGAGCGGCTGCGGGCCGGCGGGTTCGAGCCAATTGGGATGAACTTCGCCACGGGCAACCTGTTGGGCCACCACTTCCTGAACAATTTCCGGGGCACGATGGAAACCTACAAGTATCTGGGCTTCCACGAGTACGATTGGCCGACGATGGACCGCCTGCACAAGATCGGCCTGGCCGACGGCAACGGCGGCATGTGGCTGTGCCTGCGCTATCGACGCACGATGCAAGAGGTGCGCCGCGAATTTCCGGACCACCACCTCGTCTTCATCACCGAATGTGGCATGACCCAGGGTGTGCACCCGCAAGGGATCGGCGACGTGGGCCCCTGGCACCCCAGCCACCCCATCAGCCCGGATGATTACTGGGCTTCGTTGCGCTGGTACAACAGTGAATTGATGAAAGATGACTACCTGATGGGCGCTTGCCTGTTCGTGGTGGGCGCGATTTCCCCTTGGGAGAGCTTCGAACACCTCGGCCCGATCATGGACCGGCTGGCCGACTTCCAGGTGGAAATCACGCCCGTCTCCAGGCCGGGGGAAACGGCCACCGTTGTCGGGGCGGAGGCCAGACCCAGCCGGGCCGTCTCGGCCGGGTTGGGGATGACGGCGGTTGCTCCCGAACCCGTCGCGGTTCCCGGGCCGGAGACAACCGAACCGGTCCCCACTCCCGAACCGGAGAGGCCGGACCCGACCCGACCGCCGCCCGAAGAGGTCTCCCAGCCGGAGACGCCCCCCCCCGATTCCATAGCGATCACCTTCCCCAAGGCCGTGGCGGATTATCAAAGCCACTACATCCTCTTTCCCAAGGGGACGGAGGAGTGGTGGTACGCCGCCGCCCGCCGCTATCTTGAGCACTTCGGTTCCAGCCGGGGGGAGCGGTTGCGGGACGCCCTCTTTTTGCGGGGCGCGAAGGGCCACATCATCACCTGCATCAACCCCGCTCCGGAAACGGTGGCCCGGATCAAGAAATATCACCCCACGGCCCGGCTGGACATCATCGAAGCGGACTCTCCGGGAGACCTGGCCGCCGCGCTCAATGGCCGCGTCAAAAACAACGCGCCTTTCGGCTGACAGCGATGTTCTTCAGGCGGTTCTGCAGATGAGCCACCGCTGGCCGGTTGTCCTGGTCGCCACGGCCTTTTTTCTACTGGCCCTGACGTATGGCATCGTCACCCCCCTCTTTGAATCGCTGGACGAGGTCTGGCACTACCCCTTCGTCTGGCATCTGGCTCGAACGGGCCAATTGCCGGTGCAGGACCCGGCGGACGTGCAACTGTGGCGGCAGGAGGGCAGCCAGCCCCCCCTCTACTACGCCCTGGCCGCCGCGTTGACAGCCCCCCTCCCCGCCGGCGACCTGCCCGCCTTGATTTACCGCAATCCCCACGCCGACCTGGGCCTGGTCACCGCCGACGGCAACGTCAATATGATCGTCCACACGGCGCAGGAAGCCTGGCCCTGGCGCGGTACGGCCCTGGCCGTTCACGTCGTCCGTCTTTTTTCGGCCCTGCTGGGAACCGGCACGGTCCTGGCCGTTTACGCGCTGGGGCGCGCCCTGTGGCCCGAACGGCCCGCCTACGCTCTGCTGGCGATGTCCTTTGTGGCCTTTAATCCTATGTTCCTGTTCGTGGCCGGTTCGGTCAACAACGACAACCTGATCATCTTCCTGGCCTCGCTGGCGTTGTGGCGGCTGGTGTTGTGGGTTGGCGGAGGTTCCCGGCAACAGCCGGACGAACCATCGCTGTGGCGGTTTGTGGGCCTGGGGCTGCTGGCCGGCCTGGGGGCCCTGTCCAAGCTGAGCGGCCTGGGTCTGCTGGGTCTGACCGGCTTGACTTTGCTCTGGGCCGGCTGGCAACGGCGATCCTGGCGGACGGCCATCCTGGGCAATTCTGTTGTGGGTTTGCTGACGGGGCTCATTGCCGGCTGGTGGTACTGGCGCAACCTGGCCCTGTACGGCGATTGGAGCGGCACGGAGAATATGGTGGCGATGATGGGGCCGCGCCCGGCGACTCCCACCGTGGGCCAGTTGCTGGCCGAGGCGCCGGGCTTCTTTCGCTCCTTTTGGGGGATGTTTGGCGGGTTTTCCGTGCCTATGCCCTCCCCGGTCTATTGGCTGCTGAACCTGATGCTGCTCATCGGGTTGGTGGGGTTGGCCGTGGCCTGGCCGGCCGGTCGCGCCGAGGCGCTGCCGCCCCGTCTGCGCCGGGCCTGGCCGGTTTTGGCCGGTTGGATCGTCCTGATGATCACCGGCTTGATCCAGTGGACCTCGCGCACGACCGCCTCGCAGGGGCGCTTGCTCTTTCCGGCGCTGGCCGCCGTGGCCGCGCTGTGGGCCGCCGGCTGGCTGGCCCTCGTCCCGCGACGGTTACAGGCCCTGCCGGCCGTGGCCTTGTTCGTCCTGGCCGTCTGGGTTCCCTGGGGGGTGATCGCCCCGGTTTACGCCCGTCCTACGCCTCTGGCCGCGCTGCCCCCATCCGCCGCGCCCCTGGGGGTTACCTTTGGCGACGCGGTCCGGTTGCTGGCTTTTGAGAGCCAGGCTTCGACCGTGCAGCCGGGCGACTCGCTCCCCCTCACCCTGTACTGGCGGGGCGAACGACCTACGGACATCGATTACACGGTATTCATCCACTTAGTCGATGAATACGATTTGATCCTGGCCCAGCGCGATGTTTTTCACGGTCCGGGCGTTTATCCCACCAGCCAGTGGACGGTTGGCCAGCAGTTCGGGGACACTTATGTGCTGCGCCTGCCGAACACCGCTTTCGCTCCGGCGCAGGCCCGTTTTGTGGTGGGGTTGTACGACCGGAGGACGGGGGCGCGGCTGCCGGCCTCATCCGGCGGGGACAGCCTGGAATTCGGCTCGATCCGGATCGCGCCGAAACCGGGCCAACTCCCAAATCCCCAGGCCCTGCTCTTTGAGGACGACATCGCCCTGGTGGGCTATGCCCTGGACCGGCGGCAGGTTTCCGGCGGGGAGAGCCTGACTCTGACCCTGTATTGGGGAGCGCGAGGAACCCCGTCGCAAAACTACAAGGTGTTCGTCCACCTGGTCGACGGCAACGAAGCGCGCATCGCCCAGCACGATAGCGAGCCGCAAAGCGGGGCCGCCCCCACTTCAAGCTGGCAGGAGGGCCAGGTCATTGTAGACGAGCATCCCCTGACCCTTGCCCCCGATGCGCCGCCGGGCGCTTATCAGCTCGTGGTGGGCCTGTACGAGGGCGACACCGGCCGGCGATTGCAACTACTGCGGGACGGCCGGACCCCGCAGCAGGCCGTCTCGGTTCCGTTGGGCAGGGTTCGAGTTGTCCCCCCCTAGCTCACCCTGGGGTAAATCAACCCGCCGATCGCGCCCAAGGCCGCCGACAGGCTCATGCCGCCCAGGCCGCAGGCAAACAGCGCCCCGATGGCTGCCCCGGAGGCTTTGATCGTGTCCACCGTGACCCCGACACCGGCCAGGGTGTCGAGCTGGCTCTGGCTGAATTGGGTCAGCACCCCTTCGCCGAAGTTGACAAAGGTAGCCCCGGTAGCGGCGATGATCATCGCCACGATACCGGCGATCACCCCGGAAACCAGCCCGGCGGTCGCGCCGACTTGAGCGCCCTGCCGGCTCGTAACGACAGCTTCCCCGGCGAACATGGCGGCCATAATGCCCGTGACAACCCACATAATCAACAGGCCCAGGGGCACAAGCACCCAACGGATTATATTGAAATCGATCTGGTAAATTAGCAGAAGGATGCTGACGGCTACCCCTCCCGCTAAACCGGCTTTCAATCCCGGGGTAAACAAAACCCGCCCTTCCCTCTTTACTGAGCCAGACCGCAAGGCTTGCCCGGTCCGGCGCTGTGTGGTCGCAGTCACCTCGCAACTCCTGATGTCTCTGCGCGGTTCCCAACACGCAGAGGGATCCTTCCTTCACAACTACCGGGCCATTATAGCATGGTCGGGACTATCTTCACAAACCGGTTGCCCTACGAAATCGACCCGGAATGGAAGACGGAGGCACTCACTTGCTCAAGGAAATTTGCATTCCCTCCCGGGCCAGTTGAAATCCCCTGGCCTTCATCTCCCTGGCCTGGGGGCTATTGGGCAGCAGCACCGGGTTGGAGTGGTTGAAGTGGGTGAAGATGATCTGTGTCGTGCCGAGCAGGGGTTTTAACCGGCGGCTGCTCTCGACCAGGAAGGGATGGGGAATCCGGGAGATGTCGCGGCCCGGCAGCTCGGTGTCGTCGTAAAAGGAGCCGTCAACCAGAGCCAGGTCGCAGGCAGCGATCAGGGAGAGGATGGTCTCGTCCAGGTAATCTACATCCGGCAGGTAAAGGAGCGATCTCCCGCCACGGGCGGCCACGCGCCAGGCGGTCATATCGCTGACATCAGGCCGGTGGGGAACCAGGTGGCCGGTCAGGAGAAGCCCGGCCAGCGAAAGCGGTTCACCGGGGGCTATGGCTCGAAACCGGACGTAGCCGCCTGCGGCCAGATCGGACCAGGGCCGGTTATTTTGCAGGATGCCAACCACCTGGGCCGAGCCGTAGACGGGCAGGCCGGGCGCAGCGGCCGCTTCCTGGCCCAGGTACAGGAGACCGGGGTAGTGCCCCATATGCAGGTGGGTCAGGAAAATGGCGGAGGGCCACGGGGCCAGATGGGGGATTGCCCGCCGCAGCAGAGCCAGTTGCTCCGTCAGCGCCGGGGAGGCATCGAGCAAAACCCAGCGCCCGTCCGCACCGGTCACAGCCACAGACGAGGGCAGCCGGCGCAGGGTAGGATCGGCCCAGGCCCGCCGGCAGGTCCGGCAGGCGCAGGCGATGTGGGGAATACCGGCGTCCTGGGCCGTGCCCAGGATGATGGCAACAGGGGACATTTGAACCAAACCGGGATCGTCGTCGTAAACTACCGTAGAGGAACGATCCGGCCAGTCACCGTTTCCGGGCTGAAGCGCAACAACCCCACGCTGGGCACTTGCTCGCGGACGGTAGCCACAGGGCCTGGATTGAAAAACAGGGTGCCATTTCGCCGCAGGCAGCAGGCGGCATGGGTGTGGCCAAAAACGACAACGTCTGCCTGGGGGTGCTGCCGGGCCAGGTGGCGGATCGTTATGTGGTTGAGCGCCCCCAACCTGGGCCGCAGAATGTCGTAGAACAGCAGGTGCGGGACCTTGCTAACCCAGCCACGCCAGCCGGTGAGGTGCCCGTGGGTCAGGATCACGTTGCGCCCGGCCAGGGTTAGCTCGACGGTCAGCGGCAAATCGCGGCCACCGTCGCTCCAATCGCCGAAGTGGACGTTGCCACGGACGGCGTAGATCGGGGCCACGTCGGCCAGAGGCGACAGACATTCCAGGCGGTCCACATCGCCGGCGTGGAGGATCAGGTCCACATCCTTGAATATTTCCTTGATTTGTTCGGGCAGCGCTTTTAAGCGATAGGGCAAGTGCGTATCGGCCAGCACCCCGACGGTCAGGGCAGCCTGAGTCAAGGTTCATCTCCTTCCAGGTTCAGCAGATCCAATTTGGGGCCTGTAATGTAGGTCAAACTGTTAGTTTGACCCGCACAAACTAACAGTTTGTGCTACAAATTGGAGCTACTGAGGCTATATCTTATCACCTCGCCGGGCGTCGGTCAAGCGGTTCAAAGATCGGGGGGTGTATTTCACTTTTGGGGCAAGTTTTGCGGAGTCGAGGCTTCAGCCGGAGATTAGTAGGCTTTGACCGGCTAAAGCCTCGACTCCAAAGCCCATTTTGCTAGCAACTCCATAAATTCGCCCCTAAACTGAAATGCTCCCAAGATCGGGGTGGCATTTGACGAAGCTATGCCCGGCGGGTAGAATCCAACGGTGCAAACCAAGGCATGCTCCTCCCACAAAAACCCTGCTGAAGAGATACCATCCCTACCTGCCGGATCTCGGGGGTTATCCAATGTCGGATAAAAGGAATCTTCTCAAAAATAAATCGGTCGTCTGGCTGGCCGCGGGTTTGATCCTGACCGTGGCCTGGTCGATCAATGAGGCCGGCTGGACCCGGGGCCTGGGCGTCATAGTCTTTGTGGCCCTGGGCGCGATTGTGATCGGGTTGATGATCATCCGCAGCCTGCTACCGACCCTCCTGGCTCATCTGTTTAGCCTCATCATCGGCCTGGGCTGGTCTTTCTGGGTAACCAGCCGGCTGTTGCCCCGCTCCTATTCCTGGGAAGCGCGCTGGGAAAACCTGGTTTTGCGCCTGACCAAGTGGTACAATCTGGCGCAGCAGGGCGGCACCAGCTATGACAATTTGATGTTCATCCTGCAAATGGCCGTGATCATGTGGGTGGTCGGATACTTAACCCTCTGGTTGTTGTTCCGGGCGAACAGGGTGTGGCTGTCAATCGTGCCGGGGGGGGCGGTATTGCTGGTCAACCTCTACTACGCGCCGCGCGATCTGACCTTGTGGCTTATCATCTACATTATGCTGGCCTTGATGCTCATCATCCGCTTCAATCTCCTGGAACACGAGCGTCACTGGCGGGCCACGCACGTCTACTTCCGCCCCGATATTGCCTTCGATTTCCTGCGTGACGGTTTCATTTTCTCGATCTTGCTGGTCGGCCTGGCCTGGTTTACGCCGACGGTGCTGGATGCGCCCACCCTGGACCTCTTTGATCGCTTCGAGGGCCCCTGGCGCGAATTTCAGGAAGATTGGAACCGGCTCTTCGCCAACCTGAATTACCGGCCCACTTACCAAACCGATAGCTTCGGCCAATCGCTCACCCTGGGCGGCCCCCGGCATCTGTCGGATACGCCGGTGATGGACGTTGAGGCCGAAGTCGGGCGCTACTGGCGGGCGGTCGTTTTCGATGAGTATACCGGCAAGGCCTGGCGAAGTACCGATCAGGACACGATCGAGATCGGCCCGAGAAGATTGTCGGGCGATTTGCCCGCCTTTTCCCAGCGGCGAGCCATCACGCAAACGTTTACCTCCTTCCGGGATGGCGCAACCGTTCTGTACGCCTTGGGAAATCCTGTCTGGAGCAGCCTGGATGCACGGGCCCATACAACCTTTGTTTCCCCCCAACAAGCGCAGGCGAACGCCCAAAATCTGTGGGATGACATCGAGCAGCCCTGGGTCCAGGACCTGACCTATCTGCGCAGCCGCAGCGGCATCGATCTTGGGGAATCGTACCAGGTCAGGTCGGAAGTATCCGTAGCCACGGTGGAGCAATTGCAATCCGCCGGGACCGATTATCCGAACTGGGTTCGCGACCGTTATTTGCAATTACCCGAGGGCATCCCCCAGCGCGTGTTCGACCTGGCCGGGGACATCACCGGCGGTTTCGATAACCCCTTCGACAAGGCCGATGCCATTCAAGATTACATTCGGACCAACATCAAATACAACGAAGGAATTGAAGCGCCGCCCCCCGGTCGTGACAAGGTCGATTACATCCTCTTTGACCTGCAAGAAGCCTACTGTGATTACTACGCCACGTCAATGATCGTCCTGTTGCGTTCGCAGGGCGTTCCGGCCCGCCTGGCGGCGGGCTACGCCGGCGGCGTTTATGATCGCAACTTCAACGTTTATCACGTTCTCAATCGCCACGCCCATTCCTGGGTCGAGGTCTATTTCCCCGATTATGGCTGGATTGAATTCGAGCCTACCCCCGCCCAGCCGGCCCCGGCCCGCCTGCGCGGGGAAGATGGCAGCAACCTGGCCAGCGGCGCTTTCCCCCGTCGAAACGACGAGGACATCCCGACGGAATTGGGCCCGGAAGAGGACGAACCATTCCGGGATTTGCCCCCACCCGCCTTTGGGTTGCCGTTCTTCTTCCTGAACCTGCCTTTCATCGGCCAGATTCAGGTCACGCGGGCGGCTGTCGGCTGGTCGGGGGGCGTGCTGGCCCTGGCCCTGGCAGCCGGTGGCCTGTGGTGGTGGGATCAAAACCGCCGGGCCATCTGGCAAAAATCCACCGGTGATATTTATGACGGCATGATGTGGTTTGCGCGCCGGATCGGCCTGAATCTGCGCGCCTGGCAAACTCCGTATGAACAGGCCGCCGAACTGACGACCTATGTGCCGGAAGGCAAGGATAAGATCGACCTGATCGCGCGAGAATATGTTCACGATCAATTCAGCAGCACTCAAGTAGATGCCAGCCGGCGGCGGGCCGCCGTCAGGTCCTGGCAACAACTTCGCCCGATGTTGTGGCGCAGCATCGTCCGCCATCGCGCGCCCAGGTTCTTGAAAAACCTCAGGCGATAGGCAGCAGCGCCAGGCGCGCCGATTTGTTTCATCCTCTCAATCACTTGTGGTATACTCCCCACTCATGAGCTCCTGTGTAAATAGCCGTGTTATGTCACTGCGAGCCCCCGAAGGGGGCGAAGCAGTCTCCGCGCCCCAAAGGTGGAGATTCCTTCGCTGCGCTCGGAATGACATTTTCATGCTTCGCGGTGTCGTCCCGCAGGGACTGTCAGACTCCCGTGTTGTCTCCCGTGGGCGATACCCGTTTGTGGCCGCCGTCATTGTGCTGACCTTAGTTGGCTTTGCCCTGCGCGTCCACCGGTTGGATTTCCAGCCGCTGTGGGGCGATGAAGGTTGGAGCTTTCATTTCGCTGCGCTCCCCGCGCCCGAGCTGCTGGCGAGCACCGCTATCGACATCCACCCGCCGTTGTACTACCTTTTGCTCAAGGGGTGGCTGGCCCTGGCCGGCAACGGGCCTGCCCCCGCCCGCCTTTTCTCGGTGCTTTCCGGCACGCTCCTGATCCCCTTGATGTATGCCACGGGGCGGCGGCTGCTGGACCGAGCCGGGGGGTTGGCCGCCGCCGGCGTGACGGCCGTCGCCCCCTTTGCCATTTACTACTCGCAGGAAGTGCGGATGTACGGCCTGGTGACGTTGCTGGGCCTGGCCTCGATGTACTTCTTCAGCCGTTCCCTGGGCGCGGAGGCGGCCCCCGCCGGGTCTGCCTCCGGCTCGCTAGCTGCCAGCCGGGCCTCAATGTTGGCCCATACGGCCACCACCGCCGCCGCCCTCTACACGATGTATTACGCCGTCTTCATCCCCATCTTGCAGGCCGTCTATCTGCTGGTTCGCTGCCGGCGGGGGGCGGCACGCCAGCGATTGATGCGGTCGATGCTCATCGCCGGGGGCCTGTACCTGCCCTGGGTTTTATACGCCGGCCCGCGCCTGGCGACCTATGTCCAGGGCAAGCGCCTGGCCGATGCCGATGCGCCGCTGCTCCCCCTGGCCTTCCTGTACCAGCACCTCGTTGCGTTCAGCCTGGGCCATCTGCCGGATACTTTGCTGCCCTATAGCTGGATGAGCCTGGCCTTCGCGGGGGTTGCCCTGCTGGGTCTGGGCCTGCTTCAGCGCCGGGAGGACCGCCGTTGGCTGCTGGGTCTGTATCTCGCCCTGCCCCTCATCCTGGGTTGGGGGGTCAACCTTCTCTATCCCTTCAACCCTCGCTTCTACGAGCGGACGTTGATGCTGGCCGCCCCGGCCTGGTGGCTGCTGGTCGGGCTGGGATTGGTCTGGGTCTGGCGCAGGCAATATCTGCTGTTTGGCACGATTGCCAGTTTGTTGTTACTGGTCAGCCTCGTCAGCCTGCAAGGGTTTTACGCCGTGCCCCGCTACCCCGATGAGGACTATCGCCCGCTGCTGGCCCAAATCTCCGCCGTTGCCACCCCGGAGGACACCGTTCTGGCCAGCTACCAGTGGCAATTGGGCTACTATTGGGCCTACCTGCCCCGGCCCCGGCCAAGAATCTTTCCCGTGCCGGGCTGGGGGGAAGCGTGGTCCGCCAATCCCGACAGCCTGCGCCGGGACCTGACCGGGATTCTGGCGGAGTCCCCCCGGCTTTGGTTCCCGGCCTATCAACTCCTGGGGCACAAATGGGAGGACGAGGCCGAGGCAGCCATCGCCGAGCTGGCCTATCCCGCCGGCTTAAACTGGTTCGGCACATCGACGACCAAAGTGACTCTGGCCGGGGCTGCCCGGCCCTCTATCCAGGCCGAAGTCGATGCCCTGAATTTTGGAGGGATGGTTCAGGCCACAGACATTCGGCTCGGCTCAGGCCCTTACCCGTCGGGGCGAGGCGTGATCCCGGTTGATGTCACCTGGCGCAAATTGGGCAGCCTGGGCCGCGAACACCGCATCAGCCTGCGGTTGGTGGATGAGGCCGGGCGCACCTGGGCCAGCCGGGACAGCCATCCCCGGGCCGGACAGGTTCACCTGGTCGATCTGGCCGAAGGGCAAAGCCTGGCAGACCGCCACGGGCTGCGGGTTCCGGCCGGGACGCCGCCGGGGCGCTACCAGTTGCGCCTGAGCCTGCGCCGGGACGATCCGCAGGCGACCCCCATCGACCTGCTGGACGAGGCCGGGCAACCGCTGGGCGCGGAAGCCATTCTGGGCGAGATCGAGGTCGTCCCGCCCGATCCGCCGCTCGGCCCGGCAGCTTTGCCCGTCGCAGTCGAGCGCCCGGCCATCTTCGAGGGGCGGGTCAAACTGCTGGGCTTCAGCCTGGACGAAGGTCCGTTCAAAGCCGGCGACGTGGTGAACGCGAACCTTTTCTGGGAGTCGCAGGTTGACTCGCCGGGAAACCTGACCCTTTTCGCCCAACTGCAAGATGAAAACGGCCGGCCCCAGGCCCTGGTCGAGCGCCCGCCGCTCTACCCCACCGGGCAATGGTCCCGGGGAACTTTGCTGCGCGATCCGGTTGAAATATTGCTGCCGGCGGCAATGCGGGCCGGAACCTATCGCCTGGCCGTTGGCTGGCTCGAACCGGACAAGCGGCGGCTGTCCACCGCGCAAGGGACCGATCAGGTAGTTTTAGGGACCGTCACGGTTGAAACCCGCCCTCACCTGTTCGAAGCGCCATCGCCGCAATACACGCTGGCAGCCCGCTTCGCTGATAAAGCGCGTCTGGTTGGCTATGACCTGCCGGCAACCGAGGCCGGTCCCGGTGACACGCTGAGCTTGACCCTCTATTGGCAGCCGCTCGACACCTTCCGGCGCAGTTGGAAGGTGTTTGCTCACCTGATCGATGCTGAGGACAACATCGCCGGCCAGCGCGACCAACTACCCGGCGCGGGGCAGTTCCCGACGACCGGTTGGTTGCCCCCCGAATTTATCATCGACAGCCGCGACATCCCCATCAGCGCCAGCGCGCCGCCCGGACAATACCTCTTAGAAGTTGGCCTGTACGATCCGGTTACCCTGGAGCGATTGCCGGTATCGATCGAGAAGGGGCCGCTCTTGGGAGATAGACTTTTGCTGGATAAGACGCCAATAGAGATAAAATGAGTTTTTCCACCCTCCGCGCAGGTCCAAACAACCTTTTTCACTCACCATCGACCGTGCTATAATACGGCCTATGTACATCCGCAAAGAGCAAAGCCGCCGCCCGTCGCTGGTCCGAATTCTCTTCCTCTTGAGTCTTGTCCTGGGCGGCCTGTGGTTTCTGCGCCAACTGATCTACGACCGCCCGGCCTGGACGCGCCCGTTTGAACCGACGCCAACGCCCACCCGAACGGCCATCTCCTACATTGCCGACGGCGATTCCTATTTCGCCGAGGGGAGTCTGGCGGCGGCCATCGAGGCTTACGAACAGGCCATCTCCCTGGAACCGGGGAGTGATATTCCTTACATCCGGCAATCGCGGTTGTTGGTTTACGCCGGGAACACGCTCAAGGCGCTGCAACGGGCCGAACAGGCCGTGGTGCTCAACCCCAACAGTGCCGAAAACCTGGCCGGTTATTGCCGCGCCCTCGATTGGGAGGCGCAGTATGGATTGGCCCTCGATGCCTGCGAGTGCGCCATCGAGCTTGATCCGGCCTACGCTCCGGCCTATGCCTTTCTGTCCGAGGTTTACGCCGACCAGGCCGATTGGATTCCGGCGCGCACTACCGCCCAAAAGGCGCTGGAACTTGATTTTCAAAACCTGGACGCCCACCACAATATGGGCTATGCCCTGGAAGTTCAGGGCCGCTATCGAGAGGCGGTTGAGTTTTACGAAAACGCAATCAAGCTGGCTCCTAATCTGGCCCCGCTCTACCTGGCCGCCGGGCGTAACTACTACTGGCTGGGCAATTTTGAGGATGCGGAAGAGCGTTTCAAACAGGCCATCAAACTGGCCCCGGCCGATTCCGAGGCCTACGACCGCCTGGGCTGGACCTACCACACCGATGGCGAATTCGCGCGCGCCGTAGATGCCCTCGAGCAGGCGATTGCCGTGGACCCGCTGAACGCCCTGGCCTGGGGACACCTGGGGACGGTTTATTACACCCGCCAAAACTACGAAGAGGCAACCCGGATTTTGCCACAAGCCATCAACCTGGCCGAGCAGGAGTTTTTGCAGCGGGCTCGCACCATCGAAATCTACACCGAAGTGAGCGGGCTCAGCGGGGCGCAATTTGTGCCGGTGCTACGCGGGCGCTTCTTTGCCGCCCCGGACCAAAGCGGAACGGAGCTTACGGCCACATTATCTCCGCTGGACCGGGGGCAAACCTCGGCTGGATTGGACGCCGCTCAAACCTGTGGCGAATTGATAGCCCATTCCATTCAGAACCAGGTTATCCAGTTAAGCCCAACCGAAAATATCGACTACACCCTGCCCTTTTCGGCCACGGCGGGCACGGCCCGGCTCAATGTTTTTAGCGGCGAAGTGTCTATCGAGATGGAGAACGTGCCCTTCCCCAAAACCAGCCCGTATGAAGCGCGCATCACGTTTTGGCCGAACCGGGAGGAGGGTCTGGGCTACTTCCAGCCGGATGCGCTCAACAAGGTGGAATTTACGGCCCGCTTCTCGGAGCGTTTATCTGCACCGCTAGAATATTACTACGAACTGGGCCTGTCGTATGCTTATATGGAGCCGGTGCAGTGCGAGCGGGCAGTGCCCTGGCTGCTGCGCGCTCTGGAGAAAGACCCCGCTTATTACAACCCCGCCTGGGAGGGCTTGCGCATTTGCCCCAGCGATGAGTCGCCCCCAACGCCGCTGCCCACGCCTACCCCCTTGCCGGATGAAACGTCTTAGGGGGCTTCCGTTCTAATCCTGTCTGGACATCCCCCTGGATCGATGCTATCATACCTCCTTATCCGATCAATTTGAGGCGACCAAGATATAAGTAATGGCTGAAGCAGGTTTGCACACTTGTCGGAATTGCGGATATGAATATAGCCCTGAAGAGGTTGTTTGCCCCCACTGCGGCCAGGCCAACCCTTTGCTAGATGAAACGACTGCCGGCCAGGCTCCTGACGAGGGGCAGGCGGGCCACCGGGAGCGCCGCTCCATCTGGCGGCCTGCCTTCGGTTGTTTGTCCGCCTTTCTGTGCGTGCTGCTGGTCTATGTTGCTATTGGCCTGGCCGGCGCTTTCGAGGGATTGCAGGAGCGGGAAGCCCTGCGCCAGCAGAACGCTGAAGAGCATTACCAGTTGGGGCTGGACTACTTGCAAGAGGGCAAAATTGAACTGGCAATCGCCGAATTTGACCTGACCCTGACCCTGGACTCTGGCCACCGGGGAGCCCGCGAGGCGCTACACGAGGCCAGATCCGTCGCTGTCATCCAGCCGACCCCCACCTCGGAGACGCGCCGCAATTTGGCTGAGGAGTTACTCGACGATGCAACCGCCTTAATGCAGCAGGGGAAATGGCAGGAAGCGGTCGATTTGCTTGAGCAAATCCAGGATATTGAGCCGACGTATGAAATCCGGCAGGTCGTCGAGGCCCTCTACCTGGCTAACTACGAGCTGGGGCTGCGCCTGGTGGCCGAAAAACAGTTGAGCCAGGCAAAAGCGGCCTTTGAAGCGGCCCTGGCCGTCAAGCCCGGCGACGCGACCGTCACCGTCGAGCAGAGCAAGGTCGCCATATACCTTGATGCCGAGGAGGCTTGGGCCACAGACTGGGAAGAGACTATCGCCCTTCTGGAGCAATTGTATCGAGAGGACCCGGACTATCTTGATGTCCGGCAGCGCCTCTTCGAGGCGTATGTGGCCTTCGCCGGGGCTCTGGCCGCCCAGGAATCCTGGTGCCTGGCCGAGCCGCGCTACGCATCGGCGCTGGAAATTGCGCCCGATGCCGCCGTTGAAAGCAGCTATAACCTCGCCGGTTTGCGCTGCAAAGCCAGCATCACGCCCACCGCCGCGCCCTCCCCGACTCCGGTTCCGGCTGCCGCAGCCGGTACGCCGGCCGTATCCGCCACCGCGACGATCACCGCTTCCAGCGCCGTGACAGGGACCGGCTCGATAGTTTTTTCCCGATTTGATCCCAATGAAGCCACCTGGGAGGTTGTTGGCGTTTCAGCACAGGGGGGTAAGATGAAAACCCTGGCTCGTCACGCCACACAGCCGGCCACCAGCCCCAACGGGCGCTTGCTGGTCTATCACAGCGAATTGGCCGAGACGGAGGGGCTCCACGTGCTTGATCTGCCAACCGGCGAGGATACGCGCAGTACTATCTTCCGCGAAGATGTCATCCCCCAGTGGGGTGATGACAACACCCGCTTTGTTTTTGCCTCGCAGCGGGCCGGTGACCGCCGCTGGCAGGTGTTCCTGGGCTTCGCCGACGGCAAAGGCGAGCCCGTGACCCTGTTCGATGGGCGCACGCCGGCCTGGTCGGCGGATGGAGCCTGGATCGCCTATCAGGGCACCGATGTGGAGGGCAACAACCCCGGTATCTACCTGATCCCCATTGAAGGCGGCCAGGCCACTCGCCTGACAACACACGAAAGCGACCGCGCCCCCCGGTTCTCGCCCCAAGGAGATCGGATTGCCTTTATGTCCGCCAAAAGCGGTAATTGGGATGTGTATCTGGTAGACATCGAGGGGGGGTCGCCCCAACAACTGACGCGCGCGGCAGGCAACGACGGCTTACCCGTTTGGTCGCCTGATGGCAGCCGTCTTGCCTTCGTTTCGGATAGGGGCGGCAGTTGGGATATTTACGTGGTCGATCTGGCCGGGGGCGCGCCCCGGAAAGTCGCGGCCTGGGGCAACGATCATCCGGATTGGCTGTTAGAACAGATCGCCTGGTCGCGCTAACCGGCAAAAGACTGTTCGGTAAAAACTTGATTTTTCGCCGGGGATACATTATACTGGGTTTCATTGTTCGGGGTGTGGCGCAGCTGGCTAGCGCGCTGCGTTTGGGGCGCAGAGGTCCCCGGTTCGAATCCGGGCACCCCGACTGAACAGGCGGGCATAGCTTAATGGTAAAGCCCTAGCCTTCCAAGCTAGTTATGCGGGTTCGATTCCCGCTGCCCGCTTTAGAGGATGCGTCCAAAATTCTTGGACAGCACAGGGGGGAATTGGGGGGGCACACTCCCTCCGGTCGCACACCCCCCGGTCCTCCTAAAATGTCGGACGCACCCCACCGAAACGGGAATTGGCCCTCACCCCAGCACGGAGAAGCTACTTTCCGGGTTGGTCTCCCGCAGGCGCGAGTAGAACCCGACCTCGATCTGCAAGCCGGTGTAGCGGGCTGGCACCACGAGCGGGTCCCGGTCGTGGTCGTGGCCCCGTTCGCAACGGTCGATCAGTTCGGCCATCAAATGCCCGACGGGTCCGGCGTTCTTGAACTGGTTGCCGCTGGTGCCAATGGCCATATAGAAACCCTTCAAATCGGATTTGTCGTAAATCGGTATCCAATCGTCGGACACATCGTATAAATCGACCAGGCCCTGGGGTTGGCTTGGCAGGCGCATATCCCGGAAGCGTTTGGCCAGGCGGTAGGTTTGGGCCTTCCAACGGTCCTTGGTGACGCCCTGGTGATAGTCATCCGGGTCCTCGATCCACTCCATTGGATCGCAGGGCGGGTCGCCGCTGCCCACCAGGATCAGGTTGCCGGTTTCCGGGCGGAAATAAATCCCGTTGTCGTTGTCCGAAGTGGGGCAGCCGATTTTCTCGAAATCCACCCCCTTGGGCGCGGGTACAAAATGAACCTCGTGCCGGAGGGCTTTGGTCTTAATGTTCATCCCGGCCTCAACGCCGGCCAGGCGGTTGATAACAAACGAGTGGGGGCCGGCCACATTGACCACGATGCGGGTCTCGATCTCCTGGCCGCCGTCGAGGGTGATGCCCCGCACCCGTTCCTCGTCCCGGCGCACGGCGACCACTTTCCGGCCCAGCAAGAACTCCGCGCCATAGGCCTCGGCGGCCCGGCGCAGGTTGTGGGTAGCCAGAACCGGATCGTTGATATACCCCTCGCCAGGCACAAAAATCGCCCCGGTGATCTCCCCCTCCGGCTCTTGCCAGAAGGAGTCGTCCTGCGGCAGCGAGGGCGGCCAGAAGGAGTCCGTGTTAAAGATAGGCATCTTCTGTTTCAACTGGTCCAGGTCCCATTCTTCGTACTTGATGCCAATTTTGTCGTAAAGGGGCAGCACCTTTTTCCAGTGGTCGTCCTCGGACTTGATTTGAATCATGCCGCAGTCGATATACCGGGCAAAGCCCCGTTCATCCTTGTGCTCGACATAGTTTTCCCAGTCCCGCCAGTAAAAGATGCCCTCATAGGCCAGGGCCACGCCCTGGTAGGTGGAGTAGCAGGTCCGCACAATCGCGCACGAGTTAGAGGTTGAACCGTGACCCACTTCGTCATTTTTGTCAACGGCTAGGACCTGGTAGCCCTTCTTGGCCAGCTCGAAGGCTATGGCGCAGCCAATAACCCCGGCCCCGATGATGATCGCATCCGGTTGCTTCATTATTGATCCTCCTATTTGTAAATACTTGGCAGGTAGGCCCGCCGCGGCCCGCCCCACGACCCGCCCAGGCTGACCTCGTCCAGGGAAACGACCGTAGCCGGGCCGGACGGGTTCAGGCGGAAGCGCACCCCGACCTGGCCGGTATAAACCTCCGTCAGGCCGAGCGGCAGCCAGGCGTGCTGCCAGCCACCGCCGATCGAAGGGGTGAAGGCATTGGTAACGGTCAATCCGTCTGTGCCCAATATTTCGGCGGTGAAATTCCCCGGGCTGCCGCTAACCACGTTGTACCAGAACGACAAAACGGGCTGATAGCTATCGGAGATGAGGCCGGTTTGCGACAGGCTGGCCGTACCGCTCAATTGCAGGCTGGCCGCCCCGCTGCGATGGCCGGTGGTCACTGTCGCCGGGCTGCTGCCACTGAGGTTCCAGCCGTTCGCGCCGCTTTCAAAATCTCCATTGGTGATGATGTCATCAGGCGGGCGCAGGGTGATCGACAAGGGGGTCGTGGCCGTATTGGCCACGGTGGCCTGGACCGGTTGGGGATTCGTCCAGCCGCTGCTGGCCGTTGTAGTCAGGCTGAAACCGCCGGGTCCGGTAAAGAGGCTGTAAGCGCCCGCGCCGTCCGAGGTGGTTGCCGTCAGCGCACCGCTGACCTGAACAGTCACCCCGATGACCCCCTGTTCGCGGTTGGACAGAACCCTGCCCGAAACGAGGCCGCCGGCGACGATGCTCTGCTCGGTCCAGGGGCCCGGCACTTCGTGCGAGTCCCCGCCATCCTGCTCGTGCCAGGTTCTGGCCCTGACGATGTATTCCAGGCCTGGCTCGACGGTAAACTGGCCGCTGCTACCGGTCGGAACCGGGTCCGTGCTGCTGTCGAAAACTTGCAAATCCGTCCAGCTTGAGTCGGTGGCTTTGCGATATTGAGCCTCGTAGGCAAACAGATGGAAGCCGGCGCGCGGCGTGCCGCTCCAGGTGGCGGTCACCTGGGTTGGGCTGTCGGCGGTGAGGGTCAGGCTGGTGGTCGGGGCCAGGTCCAAAAAGGTGTCATCGACCCACACCTGGTTTGAATTCGGCGTTGACGCCCGTTCGGGGCTTCGGACCCGCACGAAAACGGTCATCGTGCCGGCCATCGCCTGCGCCCCAACGCCGGGGTAAAACCAGTCTACGTCCAGGCTTTCCTCCGGGCTCCAGAGCACGTTGGGACTGGTCGGGTCCGTTCCACCGAAGGGGTCGATGCCGACGCTTCTAAACATCTTGCCGTGAGTCTGGCTGCCGGTCGTTTCCCACACCTGTAACGTACCGGCTTGAAAGCCGTAAACCTCGCCCACGGTCAGGCCGGTGATTTGCTGGTAGACGCCGGCGTCGAACTTTCGCGACGACCACCAGACCTGGGCATCGCTTCCATCCCGTTTTTCCACAAACGGGCTACCGTTAAACGCCGCCCAGTCAGAGGCGCTAAAAAACCGCAGCCGCTGGCCATCCTTATACGTATTGTCGAGGATGATGAATTTCTCCCAATCGTGAGCTACCTGCAACTTCCAGTCCACCCCCGAATTGGTGTAAGTGCCATACTGAACGAATGGCGCTTCCAGGCCGTCGTTGCTCAACAAATTCGCCCCCCGCCCGCTCACGGGCAGGAAGAGCAACAGGCCCAATCCAAAACTGATGAGTATTCGCCATGCGCGTTGCACAACAAGACCTCCTCTACTTCATAGATGGTTTCAGCATATCATACGAAGCTGAAGGTTACAAGCCGCCTGGTCAGTCTCAGAATCCGGCTTTCCACGTGGAACAGGATGCGACATTTTAATTTGTTTGACACCTGTTGGGCGACGTGGTATAGTTTTTACGCAAAAGCCGCCTGTTTCAGGCGCGATACTCACATAAGGTTAAAAGGATGTCTATAGATGAGATGGCCTCGCACGCTGTACATAGTTTTGATAGCGGCGGTAGGAATTTTCCTGTACGCTATGTTTGTTTGGTCCCGGACCCCACCCGATACTATCACCCTGTCCGAAGTTGCCGCGCTGGCGGAGGCAGGTAGCATCGAAAGGATTTCGGTGCAGGAGGATAAGCTAACCCTCCACTTGAAAGGCGAAGAGCTGAAGACCGCGCACAAGGAGCCCGATACCAGCGTCATCGAAACCTTGCGGCGGCTGGGCGTCAACCAGGAGCAACGCAACGCGATCGACATCGATGTGGCTCCTCCCAGCCGCTGGGGTGGCTGGCTGGCTCTGCTGGGAACGGTCTTGCCCCTGGTTCTGATCGGCCTTTTCTTTGTGTTTATTTTACGGCAGGCGCAAGGCGCGGGCAACCAGGCCCTGAGCTTCGGCAAGAGCCGGGCGCGGATGTTCACCGGCGATAAACCCTCCGTGACCTTCGATGACGTGGCCGGAGCCGACGAAGCCAAACAGGAAC
>JBHHXL010000033.1:0-22768 GCA_046757065.1 Anaerolineae bacterium | reverse complement strand
TGTCCCGCACAAGCTAACAGCTTGTGCTACAAAACCCTATAAAAGCTCAAAGAGCTGGGAAACCTTCGGGCCGGGGAGAATTACTACGCCAGGGGGGAACGGCGAATGAAAAAGGACGCCCACTTCGGCCTGGTTATTCTGCTGGGCCTGACCCTGCTGACTGCCGGCTGCGCTGCGAACCCGCCGCCGGTCAACGGCCCAACCCCAACCGCCACGACGAAGCCGCAGATTGAGGCCGCGACTCCCACAGAGGTCCTCGAAAGCCCAACGGCCAACGGCGACGAGCCGGACCACCTGGCGCTGCTCCTCGAACTCCTTTTTGAAGCCCGCAGCGAAGAGCAGACGCAGTCGATCCTGGCCCGCATCCGGGCCTCCGGCGACCGGCGCTTCGTGGCCGGCCTGATCGACATCCTGCGTTACCAGCCCAACATCCGGGTGGAGGTTGGCCGCACGCTGAACGTCCTGACCGGCCAGGACCTGCCGCCCAACTGGTTCGAGTGGGTGGAATGGGCCGGACGGCAGCCGGAGATCGAAAGCTTTGCCGATTATCCAACCTGGAAGGCGACCCTGTTCGCCCGGCTGATCGACCCCAATTTCCTGCGCTTCATTTACCCCGAGCTAAAAATTGCCCCCGGCTCCCGCGTCGAGGAAGTCGTTTGGGGCGGAGTGCGGGTCGATGGCATCCCCGCGCTCGATAACCCGACGATGATCGACCCCGAAGAGGCCGATTACCTTGTCCCCAATGAGCGCGTCTTTGGGGTCAGCATCAACGGCGACACCCGCGCCTACCCGGCCCGTTTCCTGGACTGGCACGAGATGTTCAACGACACCGTCGGCGGCGAGCCGGTCTCCCTGGCCTACTGAACGCTGTGCGGTGCAGGGGTCCTGTACAAAACCACCATCGACGAAAGCCAACTGCCCGCAGGCTACACGCTGACCGGGGGCCGGGGCCAGCACCCCATCCCAGAGGGCTACCTGACCTTTGGCTCGTCGGGCCTGCTTTACCAGAGCAACAAGTTGATGTACGACCGCAACACCGACACCCTCTGGCACCAGATGTGGGGCACGCCCGCCTTTGGGGCGCTGGTCGGCAGCGGCATCGTCCTGGAACGCCTGCCGGTAACGCTGACCACCTGGCAGGCCTGGCACGCCGAGCACCCCGACACCAGGGTGATGGCCTTCGACACCGGCTTCTCCAGGGACTACAGCGTGGGCGCAGCCTACGCCGAGTACTTCGCCAGCCCGGAGACGATGTTCCCCGTCGCCACGCGCAGCCAGCTCCTGCCAACCAAGAGCTGGGTCTTCACCCAATTGATCGACGGCCAGCCCAAAGCCTATCCCCTGTCGGTGCTGAAGGACGAGCGGGTGGTCAACGACGCCTTCGCCGGGCAGAACCTGGTTGTTATCCACGAGGACGGCGGCCACGGGGCCCGGGCCTACGAGCGGGGCCAGCACACCTTCAGCCCGGCCTCGGCAGAGACGACCGCCACCGTCCTCGATGAGAGCGGCGGCGAATGGCAGGTGACGGAGGACTCTCTCCTCGGCCCGGACGGGCAGGAACTGGCCCGGCTGCCGGGGCATATGGCCTATTGGTTCGGCTGGTTCAACTTTTTCCCCCACACGGACGTGTACGGCCTCGAAGCCGATTAGCCGCGCAAAATAATCGCAGTCTTGCTGGCCCGTTTCCGTTGGGCGTGATAGAATGGAGTCACACTCTATCTTGGGGGGAATGAACTATGCCAGCCTGCACCCGCACTGTCACCCGCTTAACCTTGATCATCTTGCTTTCGAGCCTGAGCCTGGGCCTGGCCCTGGCCACGCTGACCGCAGCGCCGGTCCAGGCCGGCAACGCCGCAGACGAGGGTCACAGCCCATCGCCCGGCCTGATCGCCACCGCCGCCCAGACCGACACCGAGCCACCGGCCTTCCCCGCCAACCCGTTGCTCACGCCCACGCTGGGCATCACCGTGCCCAACCCCCGGCCCTCCTTCACCTGGCTGGCCGCCAGCGACGGGGCGACCGGCACCGGCGTGGTCAGCTACACCCTGCGCCTCACCGGGGCCACCACCTTCACCGGGCCGCAAGGGCCGGCCACGACGGCCACAGTCACCGCCACCCTGGCCGCGTACACCTCGACCTTTGCCCTGCCGGACGGCCCTTACACCTGGACCGTCCGCGCCCACGACGGGGCGGGCAACGCCAGCAGCTTCATCGCCCCGGAGACATTCGTGGTGGTCAAAGATGTCGATCCGCCCGCGTTTCCGGCCAACCCGTTGATCACGCCCACCAATGGCATCAGCACCGCCGACGCCCGGCCCACCTTCGACTGGCTCGATGCCACCGACGCCCCGACGGGGACCGGGGTGGTTAGCTACACGCTGTTGATGACCCACACCGGGGTCGCAACCGGCCTGCTGGGACAGACTGCGGCCTCCAGCCAGACCACCACCTTCACCGCCACGACGGATGCCTCGGTTTACACCCCCGCCCAAATTTTGCCCAACGGCCTGTACACCTGGACCGTCCGCGCCCACGACGGGGCGGGCAACGCCAGCGGTTTCGTCGCCCCGGAGACCTTTACCTTGCAAGCCGTGTGGCAACTGTACCTGCCCACGATCTTGAAAGTCCAGTCCATCACCCCTTCCCTGTGCCCGACGACCTCCACGGCTCAGTTTGAGACGATCCCCTTTGTGGGGTCGGCCACGGATCGCCCGGATGCGCTCCACGGCGATCTGAATCTATCCTTGCGAGGCTACGCCACCGCCACCGGCCAGTTGGGACTGGTGATCTACTCCGGCGGCAGCGACGCCAACGCCCCGCAGCTCAGCGGCCTGTTCGAGCCGAACCGCCTGCCAGCCTTCAGCACCGTCTACCGGGCCAACCAGTGGAATTTCAGCCCAAGCTCAGGCCAGTGCGAAGACAATCCCGACCAGGGCAGCCGGGGTCCGGTCATCAACAGCGAGTGGCAGGATAACATCACCATGCTCGGCCTGGCCGCCACGCCGGGCGAGGCCGTCTACATCCCGGAAAGAAGCCCGGAGATTTTCGGCGGCGGCTTCAAGGCGCTGGTCCTCTACGCCGAGGAAACGCGCATCACCCTCAGCTACCTGCGCGAGGATACCATCGCCAACGGCTACGCCGTCCACCTCGAAAACGTGTGCGTCGATCCCAACCTGCTGGCCCTGTACCGGGCCCAGCGAGACAGCATTGGCTGTCACGTTACCGGCCAGCTTCCGGCCTTGAAGAACAACCAGGCCCTGGGTACAGCCCTGGGGGACGAGATTCAGGTAGCTATCCGGGATCGGGGCAAGTTTATGGACCCCCGGTCGAAGAAGGACTGGTGGCAGGATCAGTAACCGGCCCGCGATGGAGTTAACGCCCGACTTGCTGTTGAGCGCCTACAGCCAGGGGCTCTTTCCGATGGCCCACGAGGATGGGGCAATTTACTGGTACGACCCCGACCCACGGGCCATCATCCCCCTGGAGGGGTTCCACGTGCCCCGCTCTCTGGCCCGGGCTATCCGCCGGGGCGGCTTCGAAATCCGCTTCGACAGCGCCTTTCGCCGGGTGATGACCGCCTGCGCCACCCCCGGCCCCGGCCGGGAGACCACCTGGATCAGCCCCGTTATGATCGATGCTTACTGCGAGCTACACAGGTTTGGCTTCGCCCACAGCGTCGAAACGTGGGTCGAGGGCCAACTGGCCGGAGGGCTGTACGGGGTCAGTTTGCAAGGGCTATTCGCCGGGGAAAGCATGTTCAGCCGGGTCAGGGACAGCAGCAAAATCGCCCTGGTCCACCTGGTTGAGCGACTCAAGGCCGGCGGCTTCTGCCTGCTCGACACGCAATTTATGACCGAGCACTTGCGGCAATTTGGGGCCATCGAGATCACCCGTGAGGAATATAAGGCCCGCCTGGCCCGCGCCCTGACCGTTTCGGCTCAATTTTGACCTAAACTCCATTGAGGGTAGTCCCCCGTTTAGGTACTGTTGGGTCATTGGGGGGTGAGTTGAACCGCCAAGACGCGAAGTGCGCCAAGAAAAGGCAAATCTACCCCGGCCTGACCATCCTCTCCGGGCGCACCACCTCATCGAATTCTTCGGCGCTGACCAGGCCCAATCCAACTGCCGCCTCGCGCAGGGTAATATTTTCCTCATACGCCTTCTTGGCGACTTTCGCCGCGTTGTCATAACCGATGCGGGGGTTGAGCGCCGTGACCAGCATCAGCGAGTTCCGCAGGTGGTTCTGAATGGCCTCCACATTGGCCTCGATACCCACCACGCAATTGATGTTAAACGATTCGCAGACATCGGCCAGCAGGCGGATAGAATTGAGCAGGTTGAAGATCATCATCGGCTTGAAGACGTTGAGCTCGAAATTGCCGGACATGCCACCGACGTTGATGGCTACATCGTTGCCCATGACCTGGGCGCAAACCATCGTCATCGCTTCCGCCTGGGTGGGGTTGACCTTACCGGGCATAATCGAGCTGCCGGGCTCATTGGCCGGGATGGTCAGCTCGTTAAGGCCGGTGCGCGGGCCGGAAGCCATCCAGCGGATATCGTTGGCGATCTTCATCAGCGAAGCCGCCAGCGTCTTCAGCGTCCCGCTGATAAAGACGACGGCGTCGTGCGCGGCCAGGGCCTCGAACTTGTTGGAGGCCGTGCGGAAGGGCAGACCGGTCATCCGGGCGATGTGGCCGGCGGCTTTGACGGCGAAGTCCGGGTGCGTGTTCAGCCCGGTGCCGACGGCGGTGCCGCCCAGAGCCAACTCATACAGGTCGTCCAGGGCCAGTTCAATGCGCCTCAGATCATCGTCCAACTGGTGCACATAGCCGGAAAACTCCTGGCCCAGGGTGAGTGGAACGGCATCCATCAGGTGCGTGCGGCCAATCTTGATGATGTCGGCGAACGCTTCGGATTTAGCCTGTAAGGTATTGCGTAGCTGTCGGACCGCCGGCACCAGGCGGCGGTGGATCTCCTCGGCGGCGGCGATGTGCATAGCCGTGGGGAAGGTATCGTTCGAAGATTGGCCCCTGTTCACGTCATCGTTGGGGTGAATCGGGTCTTTGCTACCCAGCACCCCGCCCGCCAGCTCGATGGCCCGGTTGGCAATGACCTCATTGGCGTTCATATTGGTTTGCGTGCCGCTGCCGGTCTGCCAGACCACCAGCGGAAAGTTGTCGTCAAACTTGCCCTCGATGACCTCTTCGGCGGCCCGGATGATCAAGTCGGCCTTGTCGGACGGTAAGCTTCCCAATTCTTTGTTGGTCAAGGCCGCCGCTTTCTTGAGAATGCCCAGGGCGCGGATCATCTCGCGCGGGAAGCGGTCGCTCCCAATTCTGAAGTTCACCAGCGAACGAGCCGTCTGAGCGCCGTAGTACCTGTCAGCCGGCACCTGGACTTCACCCATACTGTCAACTTCAATTCGGTACTTCATCATCGACTCCTTTGCGTTACACAGAGGAAAAACAACAAAAGACGAACAACTCGCTTGGACACAAGCAATTCTAGCCCACGGTCATCCGTCTTCCGTCTCATTCGGCATATGCCATCTATACTTAATTGTACAAGGTTTTGCCGATTTTCCTAAAACAGGCCGACGACTTTTCCATCCTCATCGATATCCACCTGCATAAAGACCGGCTCGGCCGGCAGGCCGGGCATGGTGCGCATAGCGCCGCAAAGCGGATAGACGAACCCGGCCCCAACAGAGGCCCGGATGTCGCGGATAGGCAGCCGCCAGCCCTTGGGCACGCCCTTCAACGATGGGTCGTGGCTGAGGCTGAGATGAGTCTTGGCCATGCATAGCGGCAGTTTGTCGTAACCCAGTCTGGTGTAAAGATTGACCTTGGCCTCGGCGGCCGGCTCATAATCGACGCCATCCGCGCCGTACACCTCGGTGGCGATCGTTTCGATCTTCTTCTTGAGCGGCCATTCAGCGTCGTACAGGAATTTGAAATTCCGGGGCTTCTCACAGGCAGCGATTACCGCTTCGCCCAGCGCCACCGCGCCGGCGCCGCCATCTGCCCAATGCGAGGACTTGACGGCATCTTCGGCCCCGGCGTCGATGGCCGCCTCTCGAACCAGATTGATCTCGGCCTCGGTGTCGGTGGCAAACGAATTCACGGCCACTACCACCGGCACGCCAAACTTCTGGGCAATGCCGATGTGGGCCCGCAGATTATCCAACCCATTCTCCAGAAGCTCCAGATTCTCTTCAGTGTAAGCCCTGTCCAGCGCTCGACCGGCGACCACCCTGGGGCCGCCGCCGTGCATCTTCAAGGCGCGGATGGTAGCTACCATAACCACGCAATCGGGGATCAGGCCGCTGGCCCGGCACTTGATATTGAAGAACTTCTCCATACCGATGTCGGAGCCGAAGCCGCTTTCGGTGACCACGTAGTCAGCCAGCTTGAGGGCGATCTGGTCGGCCACAACCGAGCTGTTGCCGTGGGCGATGTTGGCAAATGGCCCGGCGTGAACGAAGGCCGGCGTACCCTCCAGCGTTTGCATCAGGTTGGGCATAATGGCGTCCTTCATCAGCACCGTCATCGCCCCGGCCACCCCCAAATCCTCGGCGGTGATGGGGTTGCCGGACCAATCGGTGCCGATGACGACCCGCGCCAGGCGCTGACGCATATCTTGCAGGCTGGTGGTCAGGGCCAGGATAGCCATAACCTCGCTGGCCACGGCAATGTCGAAGCCGGTCTGGCGGGGATAGCCGTCCAGCCTCTCCCCCAGGCCGATGACGATGTTGCGCAAGGCAGCGTCGTTGGTGTCTACCACGCGGTTCCAGGTGATGCTGTAGGGATTGATGTTGAGACGGCGCTGCCGGCCAGCAGTTCGATCCGACCAGCGGTCCCGGTCGCCTTCAATCGTGTAGTTGCGCTCGTGCTTGATGCGGGCATCGATGGCCGCCGCCAGCAGATTGTTGGCCGCAGCCACGGCGTGAAGGTCGCCCGTGAGGTGCAAGTTGAAATCCTCCATCGGCACAACCTGCGAATAGCCGCCCCCGGCAGCCCCACCTTTAATGCCGAACGTTGGCCCTTGCGACGGTTGCCGGATGCAGGTAAAGACATTCTTGCCCAGGTGCGCCCCCAGCGCCTGGCTGAGGCCAACCGTCGTCGTCGTTTTGCCCTCGCCCAAGGGCGTTGGGGTGATGGCGGTGACATCGATGTACTTGCCCTGAGGCTGATCTTTGAATCGATCCGACCCCAGAACATCCAGGTGAACCTTGGCTTTGTACCTGCCATACAGTTCGAGGTCATCCAGGCTAAGACCGACCGATTCGGCGATCTCCATAATGGGCTTTAAGGTTGCCGCTTGGGCGATTTCAATATCGGTTGGTACAGTGGTCATTTTCAGACTCCTTTGTCGGGGGTAACATTTGGTGGATCAGACGATGGGTGAGTTGGAATGCTGAATGGGGGTCAATGGATCGTTGGTCCATTGAAGGCACACGGTTGCTATAACCTGCTTTTGACCAATTCGTGCACTTCCTCAGCCAGGGCATCTGCCCCGGCCAGGATTTCATCAAGCTCCGCCTGCTTTTCGCGGACAAACGTACCGTCCTTAATGCTGCCCAGGTTGATATAAACGTTCAAAGCCGCGCCGCGCAAACCGGCATACGCGGCCAGAACCGCAACCCCGGCGTCACTGGCGACGTTGGGGTTACCCTGCTCAGCGACGGGCTTGGATAGCTCGATCACCTGGCGGCAGGCCCGGGCGCAGGCCAGCGGCACCAGGGCAGCTTTCTTCAGCGCGGACTGGATGGCCTCGCTGCGAGCGGCTTTTTCGGCCTCGGTCTGGCGCGGCAGGCCGAAGGCAGCCATCACCCCGTTAAACGCCTCGGCGTCGGCGCTGATCAATCCGGTGAGACTCCGGCGCAGGTCCTCTGATTTCTGCCGAATCGTCTTCATCTGCGCCTCAACGTCGGCATACTTTTTCCTGCCGACCGTCAGGCTGCAAACCATGCTGACCAGAGCAGCCCCCATCGCCCCGCTGAGGGCCGCCGCGCTGCCGCCGCCGGGCGTCGGGGCATCGCCGGCCAGGTCATCCAGGAACGTGTGCAACGGCTTGTCTCCGATCATAACCAGAATCCTTTCAACCTCGATCGCCGCTATCCGCAGCCAATAGTTACCGCTTTCACAAAGTGAACACCGGGACCAATTATAGAATAGTTGAGGCCAGACTCCAAAAACAGGGGTCGCATTTGAAACGCCCCCGCCCGGCCCGGCCCACAAAAAAAGCGAAGCCTGTCGAACAGGCTTCGCTCGTTGGCCGGAACCAATTCGCGGCGGCAATCAATCCAGAAAATCTATCAGTTGGCGGCTACGGCGCGGATGGCGGAGCTTGCGCAACGCGCCCGCCTCAATCTGGCGAATGCGCTCGCGGGTCACCCCGAACTTCTGGCCGACTTCCTCTAAGGTGTGGCATTGACCGTCTTGCAGGCCGTAACGCATCTGCAAGATGCGTCCCTCGCGGGCGTTGAGCGAGGTCAGAACGTGGGCCATACGTTCCCGCAACAGTTGGATGGTGGCCATCTCTGGCGGCAAAGGCGTCCGGTCATCTTCGATAAAATCGGCCAGGTGGCTGTCCTGTTCGTCGCCGATGGGCATCTCCAAGGACAGCGGATGCTCGGCGATCTTCAGGATGCGCTCGACGTTGCGGGGGGTGGTTTCCATCTTATGGGCGATTTCTTCGGCGGTTGGTTCGCGCCCCAACGTTTGCGCCAGCTGGCGAGAGATCCCGGAAACCTTGTTGATGCGCTCATACATATGGACGGGAACGCGGATCGTGCGCCCCTGGTCGGCAATAGCGCGGGTAACTGCCTGGCGGATCCACCAGGTGGCGTAAGTGGAGAATTTATAACCGCGCCGGTAATCAAACTTTTGCACCGCGCGAATGAGGCCGATATTGCCTTCCTGGATCAAGTCCATAAAAGAGACGCCCCGGCCCGAATACTTCTTGGCAATGCTGACCACCAGCCGGAAGTTCGCCTCAATCAGCTTGCGACGGGCGTCGTCTCCCTGCTCAACCTCGTGCAGCAACCGTTCGCTAATCGGCGGCGGGATATTTTCCTCGCTGGCTAACCGGGCCTCGGCTTTCAAGCCGCGCTCGATTTTTTGGGCCAAATCCACTTCTTCTTCGCCGGTGAGCAGAGAAATGCGGCTGATCTCCTGCAAGTACAACGCGATAGGGTCATCCAAGTTAAACTTCGGCCCCTTCCTCTCTTCTACCTCGACCTCATCCTGCATACCGGGCAAGCTAGAACCGTCGTCCACCTCCTCCGCCTCAACGTCAATTCCTTCATCCATCAACGTCTCATACAACATTTCGAGTTGCTCCAAATTGCTATGAGTCTCCGGAAACACGCGCAAGATTTCCTTTTTCGTAACATACCCCTTGTCGCGCCCTTTTGAGATCAGAACCTTCAATCCATTCCGGGAGAGATCATTCGACTGACCTGCAAGCATAACCCGTCCTCCTTTTAATTGAAACCCATCACCGATAACCACCATACAAGAAAGCCTAACCAGGTATTTAATGAAAGCCCGGTTCGATCAGTAAATTACGAGATTTGCGTTGGCAATTGTGTTCTCCCTCTTTATATCGAACAGCGAGGACTATTTAGGGGATTGTTGCTACCCCAGTCGGATTTCCCGGAAACTACCATCACACTGTGGGCAACAAGACCGAGGGGTCAAATCAACGGACAGCTAAATCATTGGAAAGTTGGCTCCAATTATAACATAAAATCTTTAAGGTGACAATGTTTTTATGTTAAGTTTACATAGGAAAAAAGTACAAGTGTCGCTACATCAGGCGATACCGGGCATTTGCGGCCACACCCTGGGGCAACCGAGCGGGCTTCGCTGCTGCCAAGATGAGCTTTAGGCAAGATTCTGGCCGGCTCACCCCCCTCGTACAACCCCGGACGAATCCCCGCTCCGGCTCGACCCTTGGCAGTTACTTTAGCCAATGGTATAATTTTCAAAACCGTGATCGGTTTCACAAGGTATTGCTGTGTAGGAGTTTTCAATGTCGCCAGACGATTTAGACCCTCGAGATTTCGAACCTGCTGAAGACTCCGTTTCTGAAGGAAGGTCTTTAACGGAAATCCCTCCGGAATTGCCGGTTCTGCCCTTGCGCGGCATCGTGGTTTATCCGCTGATGGTCTTGCCCCTGACGATAGGACAGGCGCGTTCCATTCGCCTGGTCGATGAAGTTGTCGTCGACGAGGACCGTTTTATCGGCCTGTTCGCTTCGAAAAACCCGGAGGTCGATGAGCCAACGCCCGACCAGATTCACACGATGGGCACGGCTGCCGTTATTCACCGGCTGATCAAGGCCCCCGACGGCACCATCCGGATCATCGTGCAGGGGATGGAGCGCATCCATATTGAGGAATGGCTGGGAGAAGTTCCCTTTCTAACCGCCCGCGTCGCCGTCAAGCCCGATAAAGCGCCGGATAACGATTCGCTCAAACTGGAGGCCCTGACCCGAAACGTGGTGGATTTGTTCCGGCGGTTGATCTCGCTGGTGCCCCATCTGCCCGATGAATTGATGGTCGCCGCCGCCAACGCCGACGATCCGCGACAACTGGCTTATTTGATTGCCACCAGCACCCGCATGGGTGAGGAAGACGCCCAACAAATTCTCGAATTGAATAGCGTCAGCGACAAGCTGGAAAAGTTGACCCGCATTCTTACCCGTGAACTCGAGGTGTTAGAACTGGGCAAAAAGATCCAGAGCGAAGCCCAATCGGAAATGGAGCGCATGCAACGCGAGTATTTCCTGCGCGAGCAACTCAAGGCCATCCAACGGGAATTAGGCGAGGGGGACGAAGCTCAGGTTGAGATCGAAGAATTTCGGGAAAAAATAGCCAGGAGCGGCCTGAGTAACGAGGCCGAACGCGAAGCGCAACGAGAGCTGAAGCGACTGGAGAAATTGCCCCCCGCCTCCGCCGAGTACGGCGTTATCCGCACGTATCTGGACTGGCTCACCAGCCTGCCCTGGCAGATCACAACCCAGGACAATCTGGACATCGCTCACGCCCGCCAGGTTTTGGATGAAGACCACTACGACCTTGATAAAATCAAAAAGCGCATCGTGGAATTCCTGGCCGTGCGCAAGCTCCGCCTGGAACGAAGCACCGAAGACTCCCCGGACGACGAAGCCCCGCGCGACCCGCTTCGCCGGGAACGGGAGGGGGTGATCCTTTGCTTTGTCGGGCCGCCGGGCGTTGGCAAAACCTCCCTGGGGCAAAGTATCGCCCGGGCGATGGAACGCAAGTTTGTCCGCCTGAGCCTGGGCGGGGTGCGTGACGAAGCTGAAATTCGCGGCCACCGGCGAACCTACATCGGGGCTATGCCGGGTTCGATCATTCAAACCCTGCGGCGCGTTGGCTCCAAGAACCCGGTGATGATGTTCGACGAAATCGACAAAGTCGGGGCGGACTGGCGCGGCGACCCGGCCTCGGCCCTGTTGGAAGTCCTGGACCCCGAACAAAACCGCGAGTTCCGCGATCACTACCTGGATGTGGCTTTCGATTTGTCCCAGGTGATGTTTATTACCACGGCCAATGTGCTGGACACGATCCCTCCGCCGCTGCGAGACCGGATGGAGATTTTGCAGCTTTCGGGTTACACGGAGGAAGAAAAACTCCACATTGCCAACAACTATCTAACCCCCCGGCAGATCCGGGAGAACTCGCTGCGGCCAGACGAGATCGCCTTTGAGCAGGAGGCCGTCCGGGCTATGATCCGCGATTATACCCGCGAGGCCGGCGTACGTAACCTCGAGCGGCAAATTGGCACGATTTGCCGCAAGGTTGCCACCAAGATAGCCGAAGGTTCCTCCGAAACCGTCAGCGTCACGCCCGACCTGGTCCGGGAGCACCTCGGCCCGCCCAAGTTCTTCTTCGAGGCTGCCGAGCGGACCGAAGTCGCCGGGGTCGCCACCGGCGTGGCCTGGACCCCAACCGGCGGTGACATCCTCTTCGTCGAGGCCACCCGGATGCCCGGCCGAAAAGGCTTCACCGTAACCGGCCAGTTGGGGGATGTGATGAAAGAGAGCGCCCAGGCCGCCCTGAGCGTCGTCCGCTCGCAGGCCAAACAGCTCGGTTTTGACGAGAACTTCTTTGCGGACAACGACCTTCATCTGCACGTGCCGGCCGGAGCCATTCCCAAAGATGGCCCGTCCGCCGGGGTGACGATGGCTACCGCCCTGGCCTCCCTGTTAACCAACCAGCCGGTTCGGGCCGATGTCAGTATGACGGGCGAGATCACCCTGCGCGGCCAGATTCTGCCCGTGGGGGGGATCAAAGAAAAAGTGCTGGCCGCCCATCGAGCCGGGCTACGCACCTTAATTCTACCCAAACGCAACGCCAATGACCTGGAAGATTTACCGGATGGCATTCGCCAGGAGATGAATTTCATCTTCGCCGAGCGCATCGAGGAAGTGTGGGAGGTTGCCCTGCGCAACGGCATTACGCTGGAAGGCGCATCCCCATCCAATGTGGCCGGTCAGGAGTAAACATAGGTGCGTCCAAAATTTTCCAGCGCCGCCCAGATTGCTGGGCAGGTGTAGGAAATCTGGACAGACCCGGTAAACGTGACCATTTCGCCTGGAGGGCCCGTTTATGGTAAAATAGCAGCCGATAAAACTGATAAGGAGGTGAAACAGACCCCATAAGTATTATTATAGAACGCCGCCGAACTGGCCGCGTTCGGAGTGATGTCTTCCCACAATTTGATCGCAGCCGATTGTGACGTTGCGGTGCGTCGTTTATTAGAGCTATGCGGTTGTTGCCCCGTTTGGGTTGGCAGCGAATGGCCGTTACCAGACGTGTTTCCGCAGGCCCCAAGCCGCTTGCTATAGCTAATTCAACGTTGGACGCACCAGAGCTTGAAAAATTCGCCGGGGGTGCTTGGCCCAGGCCATCCCCAACATCAAACCGATTTGAGTCGGTAGACGAGATGGACACATTCAATTGAGACGGATGTACGGTCACGATCGGCACCGGCCAGAATGAACGTTTGGACGATTGACGCTGGCAGTCCCACGTTCACGAATTGATTGAGGACCCCCGCCAGGAAGCCGCCTTCACAGCGGACGATAGGGGCAGGGTGCGCGCAGTTCGCAGGAGACAGTTTGAGGCAAGCACCCGCCGTATCGTGACAATTGCGCCAGCCCCAGGGTATGACCCTCACCCAACACAGGTCCTCCGCCAGCCGAAAGTTAAACTTGAATTGCAAATGGGCTGATTTTCATTCGCACCACGCCGTACAGAGGTTGCTGTCCCCACGGCTCCAGTTAGTGAATGTTAGCCGTGAAGCCCCCTGGTTTAACCTTCGGCGGTTAGCAGCCGGCCACGGATCTGATGAACGTTCACCGGCAGGGAAGACTCGCAACATTACGCACGCGCCTGACCGCAAATCGGCCAATTGGCCTTTGGCGTCCGGTAGACCTGGTAACTGTCCGCAGATAACTTTGCACTTCTTCCGGGGAACACCTGGCAAAAACGACAAGTTATTTCCGGACAACCCCCTCATACCGCGCCAACCCGTCGATCGGGCGCTTAACGTCAATTCACTACACAAGCGAGGAATAAACCTGTGTCAAGAAAACGCCGATCCAGCCGGGAGAAAATGACCTGGTGCCGTATCGATCTGCACTTGCATACGCCCGGCTCGAATGATTACCAAACACCCGATATTTCACATCTCGATATTTTACAAAAGGCCGAGGTCCGTGGCCTGAACATCATCGCCTTTACCGATCATAACACGGTAGCCGGATGCCGCCAGATGCGGAAAGAAATTGAGGAACTGATCCTTTTGGAAGAATTAGACCGGCTCCGCCCCGATGAACGGCGAAGGCTTGATGAATACCGCAGGCTGACGGAGAAGATTCTGATCCTGCCCGGCTTCGAGTTTACGGCCACGTTTGGCTTCCACATTTTGGGCATCTTCCCCCCCGATATGCCCCTGCGCCAGATCGAGCACATCTTGTTGACCCTGAACGTCCCGCCGGAGCGCCTCGATGAAGGTTCGACCGAAGTGGGGGCCACCGTCGATGTCCTGACCGCCTACCGGACCATAAACCAGGCCGGGGGGCTGGTGATCGCCGCCCACGCCAACCGCAACCACGGCGTGGCTATGCAGGGCTTGAGCTTTGGGGGACAAACGAAAATCGCGTACACGCAGGACCCCAATCTACACGCCCTGGAGGTGACCGACCTGGAGGTTAAACGTCGCGGCACGACGGCCAGATTCTACAGTGGGTCCAAGCCCGAATACCCGCGCCGTATGCACTGCATCCAGGGCTCCGACGCGCACCGCCTGCACCGCGATCCGCAAGACCGGAAGCGCCTGGGGGTAGGGGACCGGGCCACAGAGGTGCTCTTGCCCGAAATCAGCTTCCAGGCCCTGCTTGAGCTATTCCAAAGCAACGACTTCGCCCGCACCCGCCCCTACCGCCCGGCCAAAGAACCTTTCGATTATGTTTACCAGGTCAGGCAGGAAGGCCCCAGCATCGTCCAATGCTTTCACGAAAAGATGACCCGCCAGGGGGGGAAGCTCTACAACGTCATCCGCGATGTTTGCGCTTTTGCCAACACCAACGGCGGGACGATTTACATCGGCGTCTCCGGCAACGCCAAGAATCCACCGGTGGGCCTGCCCAACCCTCAAGAAGCGATTCAAATGCTGCGAGACGAGTTGGAGAACAAACTCACCCCTCCCCTGAGCGTGGCCTTCGATATTTTGAAGACGCAGGGCCGCCAGGTGGTGCGCGTCACCGTCCCGCGAGGAGAGGACCCGCCCTACGCAGTGGATGATTATAAAATCTACGTTCGCGATGAGACCGACTCCAACCTGGCGGTGCGCGACGAGATCGTCGCGATGATCCAGAAGCAGTTGGCCCACACCACGCCCGAGATACTGGCCGGCGAGAAGCCGCCTCAACCTGAAGCAGACATTAGCAAAGAAGACCCCATCATCGCCCCTCCTAAGACGGGGGTGGAGATCGTGGTCAGCGAAGAGCGCGGCGGAACCCGTTACTACAGCATGCGTGATCTGCGCAACGGCAACATCATCCACAATGTAACCCAGCGCTCGGCGCGCAAGCTGTGGCGATATGCCATCAACGAACACCAGAAGCAACCGGTTGATGCCGAGCAGGTGGAATGGCAAGGCGACATCGGCCTGTGGAAAGCCTACAAACAGGGCAGCAGGAAACGGTATGATCTTGTCTCGCGCCAACCGAATGGCCATCTGCGAGTTTACTACGGCGTCACCGAGGACGGCATCCACGGCCCCTGGCGGGAGCTGGCAAACAATGGCAAATGAGGTGCTGCGGGTTGGCGTGCTGACCATCTCGGATCGGGGCGCTGCGGGCGCGTATGAGGACCGCAGCGGGGCGATCATCCGGAAGATGGTGTCCGGGCAGATGCCGGCCGCCATCGTCGAATCGGCCATCATCCCCGACGAGTTCGACCGCATCCGCGACACTCTTGTTGCCTGGGCCGACGGCAAGCAACTGGACCTGATCCTGACCACGGGCGGCACCGGCTTTGCCCCCCGCGACGTCACCCCGGAGGCAACACGCGCCGTCATCGAACGCGAAACGCCGGGCCTGGTCCTGGCAATGCTCCAGGCCAGCCTGGCCGTGACCCCGCACGCGATGCTGTCCAGAATGGCGGCCGGCATTCGCGGCAAAACGTTGATTGTAAACCTGCCCGGCAGCCCCAAGGCTGCCGGGGAAAACCTGGAAACCATTTTGCCGGCCCTGCCCCACGGCCTGGAGTTGATGCGCGGCGAACCGGTAGAATCGCACGAACCCCAGTGATTCCTATGAAATCTTATGAACCGGGAGCAGGTAGCAGGCCACAAGTGGCAAAGTGTACGCAAAAAACCTGCTACTTGCGACGTGCTACCTGTCACTTCGCTGCATAATGTCTGTCAAATCCAGAGGGTGTCCGTTAGCAAAAATTTGATCAGAAAACAATGAGCCAAAACCGACCCTTCCCGCTACCCCTTTTCCCATTGCAGAGCGTTGTCCTCTATCCGGGGATGGTGCTGCCCCTGCACATTTTCGAAGAGCGCTACCAGTTGCTCGTCCACCGCTGCCTATCGGAGCAGCAACCCTTTGGCGTGGTTCTGATCTATGAAGGCCAGGAATTCGGCGACTCCGCCATCCCGCACCCGGTCGGGACCACGGCCAGGATCATCAACGTCGAGCATCTGGCTGGCGGTCGTATGAACATCATGGTCATCGGAGGCGAACGTTTTCAGATTCACGACTATGCGAACGACGCCGAGCCCTACCTGATGGGGACCGTAACGCTATGGCCCGATGAGTTGGGCGATCGGGGCCAGTTTGGCGAGCTGATCGGCGATCTGCGCCAGAATTTCGCCGAATATTTCACCCTGGTGATGTCGCTGGTCGAGCGCCCCCAGCCGGCCAGCCACTTCAAACTCCCTGATGATCCAACCGAGCTTTCCTATCACGTCGCTGCCAATTTGCACATCGACCCCGAAGAAAAACAAAGCTTGCTGGAAATCTCAAATACCAGGGAGCGGTTGCAACGCGAGTTATCGTTGCTGCGCCGCGAGGGCAGCTTTTTGCAACGCCTGGCAAGTTTGCAAGGCCAGTTGGAAGCCGATGACCTGTCCTGGAGCGGGCTGTTATACCTGAATTGAGAGGAACTTATGACCGAAACTCTGGCCAATACCAACCTCAAGGCGCTGTTCAGATTTCCGCTCAGCGGGCCGGAAAGGATTTGACCGATGAGTCTTGCCGATCAACTGATGCTGGACTTGAAGCACGCTTTGAAGGAAGGCGATACCACCAAAAAAGAAACTTTACGCCTGCTGCGTGCTGCTATCAAAAATGCGGAGATTGAGTGGGGGCGTTCCCTCTCTGAGGAAGAAATATTGGGGGCAATCGCCAAACAGGCCAAGCAACGCCGCGACTCAATTGCCGAATTCAAGAAGGCCGGACGAACCGACCTGGTTGACAAAGAATCGGCCGAGCTGGCCGTCCTGAAGGCTTATCTACCGCAGCAACTTTCGGAAGCGGAGATCCGGGCCAGAGTCGAAGCGACCATCGCCGAGCTGGGCGTGACCGATATGAAGGGGATGGGGCAGGTGATGCAACGCCTCATGTCCGAATTGAAGGGGCAGGCCGATGGCAAGGTCGTTAATCAGATGGTCCGGGCCGCCCTCAGCGGCAAATAAGCAGTCGTTAAGCAGTTGTCCAGAAATAACTTGTCATTTTTGCAGGATGTTTCTTGGGAAAAAGTGAAAAGCTATTTACGGACAGTTACGAAGATAGACTGCATCCTTCGCCCGGAAGGGTAGAGCGCGTATGACCCTCGAACCCGAACAAAATCGTTGGTCCCGGCTGCAAAAAATATTCAACCGGAAAATCATCTACGTTTTGCTGGCGGGACTGTTCCTGTTCGCCGGCAGCACGACCATCGTGGCCTTGCAGTTCCTGCCCTTCAACCGCGTTCAACTGGAGCTGGGAACCGTGGCCCCCCAGGCCATCCTCTCACCCAGCCACATCACCTATCAAAGTGAGGTAGCCACCGAAGAAGCGCGCGGGCGGGCGGCAACCGGCGTCCCCGTCCAGTACGATCTCCCCGATCCAGCCATCGCCAAGGCGCAACTCCAACGCGCCGGCCAAATTTTCGACTACTTGACGGCCGTGCGGGCCGACCCCTACGGCTCTCCCGAACAAAAGCGGACCTGGATCGCGGCCATCACCGACCTGAGCCTCAGCGACGAAGTTGTTGCCAGAATCCTGGCTTTTAGCGATCAGGCCTGGGCCAACGTGGAACAGGAAACCCTGACCGTGCTGGACACCGCCATGCGCGACGAAATTCGAGACTACCAGATCATCGCTGCCCGGCGACGCCTGCCGACGCTGCTGGCCCTGGACGTGCCCAACGACGAAGCCAGCGTGGTGATCGCCATTGCCGAGGACCTGGTCAAGCCCAACACCTCCATCGATGAAGCCAGAACCGAGGAAGAACGCCAGCGCGCCAGGGACTCCGCAGAGCCTGTCACCGTCACCTACGAGCAAAATCAGGTCATCATCCGCAACGGCGAAGTGGTAAAGCAGCGCCACCTGGAGGCTCTGGAGGCTCTCGGTCTGTTGCAACCGGGCATTGACTGGTCGCAAATCGCTTCCAGCGCCTCACTGATGTTGCTTTTGACCCTGCTGTTAGGGGTATACATTTTTCGCTTTGCCCGCCCTTTTTACTACCAACCGAGGATGGTCTGGTTGCTGGCAATTCTAATCGTTGCCTTCGTCGGCGTGGCCCAGATTATGGTGCCGGGGCACACCATCTTGCCTTACATTTTTCCGGTTGCCGCCCTGTCCATCATCGTCGCCGGTATGCTCGAGGCTCAGTTAGGCGTATTTATCGCCCTGATGATGGGGGTGGTCATCGGCTTCATCTCCGACGGCTCGCTGGAATTAACGGCCTATGCCATCGTGGCCGGCCTGGTGGGCATCATCACCATCGGCAGCCACGAGCGCGTGAACACCCTGCTCTGGTCCGGCGTTTACATCGCCCTGACAAATGTGGTCCTCATTTTGATCTTCCGGGTGAACACCGAGATCGACCTGATCGGCCTGGTTACGCTGATTGGGGCCGGTTTGTTCAACGGCGCGTTCGCCGCCGGGCTGGCCCTGGTCGGCTTCTTCGTCCTGGGCAACCTGACGGGCATCACCACCTCGATCCAACTGTTTGATCTGTCGCGCCCGACCCAGCCCCTGCTGTCGAAGTTATTGCGCCGAGCGCCGGGAACCTACCACCACAGCCTGCTGGTCGGCAACCTGGCCGAGCAGGCCGCCGAACGCATCGGGGCCAACGCTTTGCTAACCCGCGTCGGCGCGTATTACCACGACATCGGTAAAATGGTGCGGCCCTACTTCTTCGTCGAGAACCTGGCCGACGGGATGCGCAACGTCCACGACAACCTCGACCCCTACACCAGCACCCAGATCATCATCAGCCACGTCACGGACGGGCTGGAACTGGCCCGGAAGCACCGCCTGCCGCCGGCCATCCGGGCCTTCATCGCCGAGCACCACGCCACCAGCATCGCCGCCCGCTCCTTTTATCACCGGGCCGTGGAAGAGGCCGGGGGCGATCCGGAGCTGGTCGATGAGTCCAAGTTCCGCTATCCGGGGCCAAACCCGCAGAGCCGCGAAACCGCCATCCTGATGCTGGCCGATGCCACCGAGGGAACGGTTCGCGCTATGCGCCCGGAATCCGCCGAAGAGATCGACAAAATCGTCCGCAAAACCATCGCCGATAAGATCGCCAGCGGGCAACTGAACGAGTCTCACTTGAGCCTGAACGACCTGGAGCAAATCCGGCTGGCCTTCGTCGATATACTCAAGGGCGTCTTTCATCCGCGCATTAAATACCCCGAACAGCTACAGGCCGAAGGCGAGGCAGCCGCCTCGTCAACACCATCCCCGGAGGAAGCGACCCCCGTCTCCAACCCGCAGGCGTCTGCCGGCGATGGCAGCGAGTCACCCGCGCCCGGGGTATCTGCGCCCCCGCCGCGCGGCCAGGGAACCGGCTCAGCCCAACCGTTGCCCGTCAAAGAATAAGCCTCCGATGCCTCCCCCAACGATCCACGTGCAAATCGACGAACCTTTTGCAGCCTTCGTGCCCGAAGCGCGGTTGGACCAGGTTGTGCGGGCCACCTTGCAGCACCTGGCGGTTGCGGCGGGCGAACTCACCGTCGTCGTAACCGATGACGAGGCCCTGCGCGCCCTCAACTACCGGTTTCGCGGGGTCGATGCCGCCACCGACGTCCTCTCCTTCGGCGGGCCGGCTGAGGGGCCGGAGGACTTCCCCGCGCCAGGATCGGATGAGCGGCCGTACCTGGGTGACGTCGTCATCGCCTATCCGAGCGCCGAACGCCAGGCCAGGGCGCAGGGGCACAGCGCCCTGGAGGAAGTCTTGCTGCTGGCCGTTCACGGCACGCTGCATTTAATGGGTTACGATCACTCCACGGCTGCCGAAAAAGCCCGCATGTGGGCTGCGCAGGCGGCTATCCTGGCGGGGCATCCAGCCAACAGAGGGAGAATGATGCCAAATGATGACCAACAGTGAAAGTATGCGCGCCCCAACCCTCCTGGACAGCTTCCGCTTTGCCTTCGCCGGGGTGTGGTACGTGCTGCGCACCCAGCGCAACGCCCAGATTCACACCACCGTTGCCGCCCTGATTGCCGTGCTGGGCGTTTTCTTGAGAATCCCGCTGACGCATTGGGCCATTATGGTCTTGACGATGGGCTTTGTTATCGTCGCCGAAATGTTTAACACCGTGGCCGAAACGGCTCTGGACGTCGCCACCACCGATTATCACCCCCTGGTGAAGGTCGGCAAGGATGTGGCCGCCGGCGCGGTGCTGGTGACGGCCATCACCGCCGTTCTGATCGGCCTGCTCATCCTCGGCCCCCCCCTGTGGCAGATGGCTTCGCGCTACCTGTTTTAGCGCCGCATCTTATTTCGTCTCTGTCACCTTCCGCAAGCCACGAGGATGATCCGGGTCGTAATCCCGGATGCGGGTCAGGTGCAAGGCGAAGAGCTGGCCCGGAATGACGGCCGTGACCGGCGACAGCCATTCGGGCACGGTCTGGGGCAGCGCCAGCGGCAGCCGGGCCAGGGCTAGCGTCCCGGCGTCATCGCTGATAGCAACCAGCTCGGCCTCCCGCTCCTGCAAAGTGCGCATAAAATCCTGTATTTCGGGTAGGATGGCGCCCGACGGGGCCACGACGACGACCGGAAAGCCGTGTTCGATCAGGGCCAGCGGGCCGTGCAGGAAATCGGCGCTGCTGTACGGCTCGGCGATGGTGTAGGTCAGCTCCTTGAGCTTCAAGGCAATTTCGAAGGCGGTGGCGTAGTTGTAACCCCGCCCGATGACGGCACAGTGTTGCATATAACGGTAGCGTTGCACCCCCCGCGCCACGTCCCCCTCCATCGACAGCGTCAGCGCCACGATGTCCGGCAGCCTGCGCAGGATCGACAGCATCCCGGCCTCACCGGCCAGGCTGGCGCTCAGCAGGGCGATGGCGACCAGTTCGGCGGTGTAGGTCTTGGTGGCGGCGATGGACCGCTCCCGCCCGGCGCGCAGGTTGATGACGAAACCGGCCTGGGCGGCCAGATCGGATTTCGGGGAGTTGGTAAAGGCCGCTGTCAACGCCCCCTGGCGGCGAGCTTCGGCCAGCACCGCCACCACATCCGGGCTTTTGCCGCTCTGGCTGATACCCACCACCAACGCCCCTTCCAGGCGAGGCGGCTGCCGGTAGATAGAAAAGAGGCTGGGCGTGGCCAGAGCCACACTCAGGCCGTTGACCGCGCCCAGCAGGTACTGGGCGTAACGACCGGCGTTGTCGCTCGAGCCCCGGGCGGCGATGACTACGTGCGCGACCTGCCGCTCGCGGATGGCCGCCGCCAGGGCTTGAATGGTTTCGCTCTCGGCCTCTAGCAGCCGGTTCAAGACCTGGGGCTGTTCGTGGATTTCCCGAAAGAGATGAGACTGTCCCACCGGCTTGCCGGCCATCAATCACCCTCAGCTTCGACCGTTTGCGGTCGCGGCTTGACGCGGCCCCCCTTCAGCGGATCGAGGCCAAAGGCGTGCCGGAAGACGCCGCCGGTGGCCTGGTGGCCGTGGCCGATGACGACGAACGCACGCGGGTCGATCTCGGCTACCATCTCCCGCAGGATATTCACATCGGGCCGGCTGACGGTGCAGAAGAGGACGACGTGGTCGGTTTCGGTGAACATGCCCTGGGCCGGCCAGGCCGTTATCCCCAATCCCAACTGGTTGATGACGGCGCGCGACACGTCGCGGGCCGAGTCGGTGATGATGAAGGCGGTGCGCACCACACTGGGACCTTCCAAAATGTAATCGGCGGCCAGGCCCCAGATAAACAAGGTCATGAAGGCAAACAAAGCCCGCTCCCAGCCGAAGACCAGAACGGCGGCCAGGATAATCAGACCATTGGTGAGCAGGTAGACCTGGCTGATGGGGACGCCACTTTTGAGCTGCAAGACCCGGCCCAGGACGCCCGTGCCGCCCGGCGTGCCCCGCCCCCGGTAGACAAACCCCGTGCCAACCCCGCCGACCACGCCGGCATAGACGGCATTAAGCAGCAGGTTATCGGTCAGGCCCCTGGGCGGCAATATCTGCGCCAGCAGATCGATGCCCAGGCTGTAGAGAGCCACCACAAAAACCGTACGCGTTAGAAAGCGAAAACGCCCCAGGTAGCGAAAGCCCAGGGCGACCATCGGGATGTTCAAGATCAGCATCATCACCCCGAGGGGCCAGCCGGTGAACTCGTTGATGATGATGGAGATACTTAAGAGCCCGCCGGGGGTAAGTCGGGCCGGGGCCAGAAAGAGGTTCGCGTTCAGGGCCAGCACCACGGCCCCCAGGGTCAGCAGGGCATAGTTTTGTATCTTTGCCCGCCAATCGATCTTCGAGACGAACGATCGTATTCTATGTCGCATTTTTCGCCCAATCATTTTAGCCAAAGCAGGTGTAGAACGCCGGCGCTAGTCTAGTCCGATGCCCTCCATCGGGCAAATTGGGGAGTCTGCCCGAAATTTCAGGTGCGACGCACTTATCGTTTAAAAAACTGCCTGGATTGCGGATTTCGTTCCTTGAAGTGCCGGCCAAAAGTGCGTCGCACCTAATTCGCCTAAAATCTGGGACAGACCCAAATCGGCGGG
>JBHHXL010000032.1:0-23328 GCA_046757065.1 Anaerolineae bacterium | reverse complement strand
TATAAGATGTACTACGGCCCGCACAACGCGGTGGTCGTCATCGCCGGCGACATCAACGTTGAGGCGGTATGGGCCCGCATCCAGGAATTGTATGGCTCCATTCCGGCCGGACCGGAGCCGCCGTCGGTCCTGGCTCGCGAACCCCGGCAGCGCGGACTGCGCCGGGTCAGGGTCCGGCAGCCGGGCACAACGCCTTACTTCCTGGCCGCCTATCACGTGAATGATGGCAACAGCCAGGATAATTATCCTTTGATTTTGCTCGACGCCGTCTTGTCCGGGGCGGGCTCGATGACCTTTATGGGCAGCAGCGGAGCGGCCACGCATCGCAGCGCCCGCATTTACAAAGCCCTGGTCGACACAGAAATCGCGGCCCGGGCCGGGGTGAGCTATCGGCCCAGCATCGATCCGGGCCTGTTCTACCTGTCGGCTACCCCCCGCGCCGGACGCACCCTGGAAGCATTGGAAGCCGCTTTCCTGGCCGAGGTCGACCGCCTGCTGCAAGATGGCGTCAGCGAGGAGGAACTGGCCAAGGCGCGCAAGCAGGCCCGGGCCCAATTCGCCTACGCCATCGAGAGCGCCAGTAACCAGGCTTTCTGGCTGGGTTTTATGGAAATGCTGGGCGGCTGGGAACGCTTTAACACCTACCTGGACGATCTGGACAAGGTAACCGTGGACGAGGTGAACCGGGTTATCCAACGGTATCTGGCGCTTGATAATTGCACCATTGGCTGGTTCGTCCCCGAAGTAACTGTCCGTGAATAACTTTTCACTTATTCCCAAGAAACATCCTGTAAAAATGCCAAGGTATTTCTGGACAAATGCGAAGGAGAAGATACGCCATGACCACCGCGCCCATTGGGCCCCACACGATTCAGCGATACCGCTTATCGAACGGCCTGACCCTCCTGGTGCAAGAAAACCACACCAGCCCCAGCGTGGTCGTGCGCGGCTCGTTGCGCGCCGGCGCATTGTTCGACCCGCCGGAAAAACCCGGCCTGGCCGACTTTACGGCCAGCGCGATGCGGCGCGGCACGGAAAATCGCACCTTCGCCGAGATCAACGAAACGGTCGAAGCGGTGGCCGCCAGCCTGTACGTCAGCGGCGGACGGCACCTGACCAGCTTCGGGGGCAAAAGCCTGGTCGAGGATTTCGAGCTGCTGGTCGAGGTCCTGGCCGATGTCCTGCTCCATCCGATTTTCCCCCAGAAGGAAGTTGACAAAATACGAGGCCAGACCCTGACCAGCCTCAAAGAGATGGAGGACAGCCCGCGCGCTTTGGCCAGTCGTTACTTCCGGGAGTTGCTGTACACCCCCAACCATCCCTATGGCCGGCACGTGATCGGCACACTGGAGTCCATACCCACGATCACCCGGCAACATCTGGTCGATTTTTACCAGACCTATTACCGCCCCGAAGGCGCGATCATAGTTGTCGTCGGGGATATGACCGGCGAACAGGTCAGAGATGCGCTCGAACGCGCGCTGGGCGGCTGGCGGAAGGAAGGCCCGCCCTCGCCTCTCGAAGTGCCCCCCTCCTCCTCGTTGCCAGAGCAACGTTGCTTTGTGCACACGATGGCCGACAAAAGCCAGGCCGACGTTATCGTCGGTTTCGTCGGTCCGGCCCGCCTGGCCAGTGATTACTACGCCGCCACGTTGGGCAACGTCATCCTGGGCCAGTTGGGGCTGGGCGGTCGCCTGGGAGAGAACGTGCGCGAAGAGCAGGGGTTGGCCTACTACGCCCACTCCCGGCTGGATGGGGGCCTGGGCAACGGGCCGTGGCTGGCCCGGGCCGGCGTCAATCCGGCCGATGTCGAGCAGGCCATCGACACGATTGTGGCCGAGCTGCGCCGTTTTTGCAGCGAACCCGTCTCGCAGGCGGAGCTTGACGACGCCAAAGCCTATATCACCGGCACGCTGCCCCTGCGCCTGGAAACGAACGAGGGGGTTGCCGGCACGCTACATCAAATGGAATTGTACAAGCTGGGCGACGATTACATTATGCGCTATAGCGACTTGATGAACGCGGTCAGCCGGGAGGAGATTCTGGCCGCCGCGCAACGTTACCTTCACCCGGAGCATTACGCCCTGGTTGTGGCCGGACCGTACGCCGCTGGCGAGCCCCTGGCCCTGGAATAGGGATTCCAGGGCTGCCGAAGCGCCGGAATCAGTAGATCCAAATTTATCAGCGGAGGCGGCTCCCACGCCGCCGATTCGTGGGCGTGGGAGCCCACTCTGCTCCAAAAATTGGATCTGCTGGGAATCCCTATTCCGGCGTGGGCATAGTCGGCAGCCGCGCCACCAGGCTGGCGGTGGGGCGTAGATGGCCCTGCTTGCCTCCACTCCAATCCTCGCGGTAAGCCAGGACCTCCCAATCCACGAAGGCGCGTTGCAGCTCGCCCGGCTTCAGCAGATAGGCCGGGTCGACATCCGGGCGCGGGAAACGCGGGTCGTGCCGCAGCGTTTCCAGGAGCAGCAGCCCGCCCGGCCGCAACGCCCGCCGGTACTGGGGCCACAACTCGCGCTGGAGATAGTAGAAGTTCAGGATCACGTCGAAGGTGGCCGGGGGCAGGGAAATGCGGGTCAAATCGGCCAGCACCGCCATCAGCGCCGGCAGGCGGGCCTTGGCCCGTTGCAGGGCCTCGGCTGCAATGTCTACCCCGACCACTCGCAGCCCCCGTTCCAGCAGAAAGCCGGCGTTGCCGCCCAACCCCATCGCCGTATCCAGGGCCAGACCCCGCGCCGGGAGATAATGGGCGTGCTGAACCAGCCAGGCGCGGGGGCGGTGGAATGACTCGCGTTCTCTGCGCCGGTAGCGGGCATTCCAACGCCGGGCGTCATCAATCGACATCGTTGCTCCTCGTTTCCGGTAAGGGCCGGGAGAACCTCAGCGCAGCACGTACTGATCCAGACCCAGGGTCTGCCAGACCTTCAGCAGGCGGGCGCGGGCCGCCTCCCGGCCGGCGGCCAGATAATCCTCGGCGTGGGTAAAGTCAAACGCGTGGCGCATCGGCAGGCCCGGCAGATCGATGCTGACATCCACCAGCTCGGACAGGCGTTCCAGCCGCTCCGTTTCGGCGATGAATTGCATATTGGTCACGATTTCGAGGAAGCTCGGCTGGCGGGCCAGTTCCTCGGGCGAGGTCGGATCGGCCAGGTGGGTCGCGTTCGAGGCAATGACCACGTGGATGCCCCGGTCGCGCAGCACGTCGGCGGGGAGCGGGTTGGTAATGCCGCCGTCCATGCAATAGTGGCCCTGGTAACGCCACGGAGCGAAAATACCCGGCAAACTCATACTGGCCCGAATGGCGTCGGCCAGGGGGCCACTATCGAACTCGATGGGCCGGCCCGTTTCCACATCGGCGGCGACCATCACCATCGGAATCTCCAGGTCGGAGAAGTGTCGCCCCTCCAGCAAGCGGTCCAACGCGTTACGCAAATGCCTTCCCCGCAAGAGGCCGCCCTGAAAAGCCAGCCCCAGGCCGCCGCGCAGGATCATATACCATTGCGGCCGCTGGGTGAGACGATTTAACTCGAAGGCTATCTCTCGTAGCTTTTCCTCAGGCCAGCCGGTGGCAAAGCAAGCCCCAAAGAACGCGCCCAGGCTGCTACCGGCGATCATATCGATGGGCACGCCGGCCTCGCGCAGGGTGGTCAGGACGGTCAAATGAGCCAGGCCCCGGCTGCCGCCGCTGGAAAGCGCCACCCCAACCGTCAGGCCGGCCAGATCGCGGGCCAGCCGTTCCAGCTCGAACTGCGTTGGCTCTTGAATGATGTATAATCGTTCGGCGGAGGCCAGTTGGCGCAGCCAGGCCGGCGGTTCGCCCAGACTGACCGTCACTTCGGAGATGGCTACGGCCTGGCGCGCCAGGGCTGTGTCGGCGTCGGGCAGGACCACTAACGTGTGGCGGTGGATGCTGGGCTGGTGCGAGAGCGAAACGGCCAGCGAGTCCTCGTCCAGGGTGTCATTCTTAAGCAGAACGATCCCATGCGGCAGGTGATCCTCGCTCACGGGTGGCGCGCCCGGCAAGGGCAAGAGGCTCACATCCCGCTGTCCCCGGGGTTGGGGTTTCAGGGCGTAGGGGGCCAGGGCCACGGCCAGATCAGCGCCATTGCTCCCCCACACGGTGATCAAGCTATGCACGTCGGACCAGGGGGTCGTGGGCTGGCCGATGGTCCGTTCGACGATCATTTGATTGAAGCGCAAGGCGATCTGCGGGCGCGACAGCAGCAGTTGTTCCAAATCGGTCCGGCTGAGCGAGCGCACCTCGGTTTCAATGACAGCTACCACATCGGCGGTGCGGGGATAGCCGGGCAGCAGGGCCGACATCTCGCCAAAGAAGTCCCCCGGCCCCAGGTAGCACAACGGCCAGGCCGACCGCGAGGCCGAAACCTTGACCCGGCCCGTTTCGATGAAGTAGAGCTTGTCCCCTCGCTCCCCTTCGCGCACGATGTACTGGCCCCGGCCAAATCGCTCTGAGCGCATTTTGGTGACGAGTGGTTGCAGCTCCTCGTCGCTCAGGTCATAGAACAGCGCGCTGGCGCGGAGGCTTTCTTCCAGCATCAGCTCGCCTCTTTTTTGGGTTCGATTTTCATCGGCGTGCCGTACAGCTTCGACAGGATGTGGGGCAGATGCGCTTCGGCCACAGCTTCGCCCCGGGCCAGAAATTCATCCTTCTGGTCGAAATCGAGCGAACTCCGGGCGCGCACCCCCGGCCGGATGAGAATATCGGCCTGGCGCGCCTTGGGCTCGATATGGGCCGCCTCGGCCATTGACAGGAAGCTGCTGATCACTTGAAAGATAGTGGGCGCCCTTCCGGTGGGCAGGTGGGTTCGCGGCGCGTCGGCCCCGGAGCCGGCCACCGTCACGTCGGAGGCGATGACAATATTCGCCCCGCGCCGGCGAATGACATCGGTGGGCAGGGGATTGACCACGCCGCCGTCGATAAAGAAGCGATCTTGATGGTGCCAGGGGTCGGTGATGCCGGGCAGGCGCAGCAGCCAGGGGTCGGCGATGCCGGGCAGGCTCATACTGGCCCGGACCGCATCGGCCAGAGAGCCCCGGTCCAACTCAACGGCTTCGCCCGTTTTGATGTCGGTGGCGATCATAACCATCGGGATTTCCAGGTCGGAGAAGTGCCGCCCGTCGAGCAGGCGGTCCAACTCATCGCGTACGCGCCGGGCTTTAAGCAGCCCGGCGCGCGGCGGCAGATTCACGTCCCAAAAGCGGGGGTTGTTCATCGAGGCCAGGCGTTTCACGAAATCGTACAACTTCTCATCGTTGAAGCCCAGGGCGAAGGCCGCGCCGAACAGGGCCCCCCCGCTCACCCCGGCGATGAAATCGATAGGGATCGAGGCTTTACGCAGCGTGGTCAGCACGCCAACGTGGGCCACGCATTTGCTACCGCCGCTGGACAGGACCAGCCCCACCCGCCGCCCGGCGATGCGCCGGGCCAGCTTTTCCAGGGCAGCGGCGGTGACCTCGGACTGCCACAACTTGTCCGGTGGCGTGGCATCTTGCACCCACGGCGCCGGCTGGCCCAGGCCCACCACGATTTCTGCCAGGTTCAGGGCTTTTGCGGCCAGGGAGGTCGGAGTTTCGGGCAGAATGATCAGCACGTGCTGGAACACATCCAACTGTCGCGAAAGGGCTTCCGATAGTTCCACCTCTTCCAGGCCGATGTCTCTCAGAACTAAGACATCTTCCGCCACGGAGTCGTCGTCAAAGCCGGAGGCGTCGGCCAGGGGCAGCAAGGCCAGCGATCGCTGCTCGGAGGGGGTCGGGTATTTGGCGTAAGGGGCCAGCTCGTTGACCAGCCGGACAATCCCTTCGGGCGGCCCCGAAACGGCCACCAGGCCACGAGCGTTGGACCAGGCCGGCGTAGGCTGGGCAAACCGGCGCAGGATGGTGTAATTCAGGCGCAGGGCCATCTGCGGATATTCCAGCAGCAAGGTTTGCAAATCCTCCTGGCTCAGCGAGAAGAGGGTGGCATCGATGACCACCTCCAGGCCGGCGGCGTGTTTCTGGCCCGGCAAAAAGGCCGTCATTTCCCCAAAGAAGTCCCCCGGCCCCAGGTAGCCCAATCCCCGCTCCGTACCCGCCTCCGTGACGCGCAGCCGGCCCGACCCGACGAAGTAGAGCTGATTGACGGTCTCGCCGGGGCGCACGACGGTCGTTCCCTTGGCGTAGTATTCCGGCTTCATACTGGCGATGACCAGCTCAAGCTCTTCGTCCGAGAGGCCATAGAATAGTTCGCTGGCGCGCAAGTCGTCCGGTCTCATATTTGATGTCTGCTCCTAATTCCTGATAGTCTCCCGTGAAAATAGCCGTGTTATGTCACTGCGAGCCCCCGAAGAGGGCGAAGCAGTCTCCGCGCCCCAAAGGTGGAGATTCCTTATTCCTAGTTTAACGGAAAAGGGATGGCAGGGCAAGGCAGGGCGTTTCAACGCCTCGCGCCAGGCCGACCTTCTTTTCTTTGCCATTCGGGCGACGCGGGTTATACTAAACTCATCACCCGAGGGAGGTAAAAGTATGTTGCAACGTCTCAACCCACTGTTGTGGATATTGGTTCTTATTTCATTGGCACTCAACATTGTGCTTCTGGTGGCGCTAAATCAGGCGCGGCGGGTGCTGATCGATGGCCTGGTCCAGGTTGAGGCAGGCCTGGCCAATATGTCGGATGATGTCATCCGGTATGAGTTCGAGATTGATCAAACGATACCGATCAACACCGACGTGCCGTTTAACCGCACCCTTGAGGTGCCCCTGAAGACGAATTTTCCCATTCATCAAGTCTTCGAGGTCCCGGTTAACACCCCTTTGGGCGTGGTCAATCTCGAAATTCCCCTGGATACCGAAATCCCTGTTGATCTGGTTGTGCCTATCACGATTGACGAAACCATCAACATTGAGACGGAGGTTCCTTTGGAACTGTCAATCCCGCTTGAAATCGACATTGCCCAGACGCCCCTGGCAGGGTATCTGCTGGAAGCGCAAAGCTCCTTGCGTGGTTTTCGAGAGGGGTTGGAGAATCCACTTGGTGGGCAGTGACGGGCCGCCAAAAGTAAGAGGTGGCTGGTCAAATGCGCTCTCCCCGCCACACGCGCAATCTGATCATGGCTGCTCTGCTGTCCGGCCTGGCCGGGCTTGTGGTGCTGGTTGTGGCTTTTACCCGCCTGCAGGCGCAGGCGTTCATCAAGCCGCGTCCTGTGGCATCCCTGGCTGAAACCCCGGCAGATTATGGCCTGGCCTATGAGGAGGTGGCGCTCACCGCCGCCGATGGCACCCAGTTGGCGGCCTGGTATGTGCTCGCGGCCCAGGGCAACGGGGCTGCGATGGTCCTGGTGCACGGCCTGGGGGCCAACCGCGCCGCTTTACTGCCAACAGCCAGGATACTCGTTCGGCATGGCTATGGGGTGCTGCTCCTGGATTTGCGCGCCCACGGCCAGAGCGAGGGCGAATTTTTGACCTACGGCTATTACGAAAGCGACGATGTCCTGGCGGCTTTAGCTTATCTCAACGAACGTCCTGAGGTGCAATCCGGCCGGATCGGCCTGTTGGGGACATCGATGGGGGCGGCGGCGGCCATTCGCGCCGCCGCCGGAAGCGACATTCCCCAGGCGATGGTCATCGAGAGTACCTACAGCAGCTTACCGGCTGCGGTGAACGATGCTTTCGGCAAGTTATCGCTGCTGCCGGCCTGGCCTTTTGCCCCCCTCGTCGTCAAGTGGGCGGAACGAGAGGTTGGCGTGGACATCAGCCAGGTTGACTCCGCCCGCGATTTAGCCGGCTTCGCGCCCCGGTCGGTCCTGTTGATCCACGGCACGGCTGATGATCTATTCCCCCTCGAACACCACCGCCGGCTGTTTCAAAGCGCGCGCGGGCCAAAAGAACAGTGGATCGTTGAAGGGATGGGGCACGAAAGCCCGGCGCTATTCGCCCCCAAAGTCTACGAACAGCGTTTAATCGATTTTCTGGATCGACACCTTAATCCTCGACCCTCATCATAATCTATCCAATTGCGCGTTATCATCCATCAAGCTATGCTCAACGGTCAGCACTCAAGCTAATTCTACGATGAGCCGACGGCTTTGCCAATAAGGTCTTATTCCTAATTTTTCGGCGGGCGGATGCCCAAAAACTGCGGCTACCCGTAGCCGGGTTTGGATTTGCTCTCGGATTCTCTTTCTGCTACCATACTGTCTCTGAGACGATGATAGCCAAACCTGGTTAAGCCGACGGAAGCGGTTCTGATGCAATCCAGTCGAAAAGTGATGATCACCCGCCGCAGGCGGCGGCGGTCAAAAGAAAACCGGCCAAAGATTTTCTCCTGGCTATTGCGCCTGTTTATCGCCGTGGTGATTCTGGCGGCCCTCTTTTTCCTGGGGGTCACCCTGACCGGCGTGGGTACGGCTCTGGCTATCTACAGCAACTTCGCCTCGGAGTTGCCGGACCCCAGCGCCATTGAAACCGAGCAGGAGGATTTTGAAACCACCAAAATCTACGACCGCAGCGGCAACGTCCTGCTCTATGAACTGTTCGACCCCCGGCGCGGCGACCGGACGTATATCACCTTCGATCAAATCCCTGAAGCGTGCATCCAGGCCACCATCGATCTTGAGGACAAGACGTTCTACACCAACCCGGGCTTTGATGTCGAGGGGCTGGGGCGCGCCTTCTGGAGCAACATCCGGGGCGGGCAGATTCAGGGCGGCAGCTCGATCACGCAGCAATTGATCAAGAACATCATTATCGACCCGCAAGAGCGCCTCCAACGCTCCTACACCCGCAAGTTGAAAGAGGTTATCCTGGCCACCGAGATCACCCGCCGCTATGACAAAGACCAGGTTTTGGAGTGGTATTTTAACACCAATCACTATGGCAACCTGGCCTACGGCCTCGAAGCGGCGGCGCAGGTCTATTTTCAGAAACCGGCCAGCGCGCTCAACCTGGCCGAATGTAGCATGTTGGCCGCCATCCCCCAATTCCCCTTTCTCAACCCTATCGACAGCCTGGAAGACGCCAAGCGCCGGCAAGGCATCGTCCTGCGGCGGATGGTGGAGGAAGGCACGTTGACTCCGGAAGAAGCGGAGCTTGCCTTCAAGCAGGACATCAGCGTCAAACTGGTGCAGGAACGATTTGATATTATCGCCCCCCATTTCTCCATTTACGTTCGCCAGGAATTGGAGAGAAAGTTTGACCCCGATCTGGTTTATCGCGGCGGGCTGAAGGTTTATACCACGCTGGACCTGGAGTTCAACGAAGCGATTCAGGAAATCGCTGCCAGACACGTGGCGGAGTTGGATGCCGAGGGTCACAATGTCAGCAACGCCTGCGTGGTTGCCATCCGGCCCAAAACCGGCGAAATATTGGCGATGGTGGGCAGCGTCGATTATTGGAACGAGGAAATTGACGGCAAGGTGAATGTCTGTACGGCGGACCCGGGCCGGCAGCCTGGCTCCAGCTTCAAGCCTTTCAATTACCTGACGGCGTTTTCGCAGGGCCTGACCCCGGCCACGATGGTGATGGACGTGCGCCAGGCTTTCCCCGATGCCACCGGCGTGCCCTACGTGCCGGAAAATTACGACCGGCGCTATCACGGCCCGGTGCGCTTGCGTAACGCGCTGCAAAACAGCTACAACATCCCGGCGGTTTGGGTGCTGGAAAAAGCCGGGATTAAGAACGTGGTCAACACTGCCCATCGCATGGGCATTACTACCCTCAACGACGACATCTACGGCCTGTCACTCACCCTCGGCGGGGGCGAGGTCAAGCCCATCGATATGGCTTATGCCTACAGCGTCTTTGCCAATATGGGGGTCATGGCCGGCCAACCCATCCCGGAGGAAGATCGGCGCAGCGGCCATCGCAACCTGGACCCGGTGGCGATTTTACGGGTGGAGGACAACGAGGGCAACGTCCTGTACCGTTACGACCAGCCCACAACCGAACGGATCATCGACCCGGCCCTGGGTTATTTGATGGTCAACATCCTGAGCGACAACAATGCTCGCGCGCCCGCGTTTGGGGCTCGCAGCTCGTTGTTTATCCCTGGTCGCCCGGTGGGGGCCAAAACCGGCACCACCAACAATTTCAAGGACAACTGGACCATAGGCTTTACGCCCCAGTTGGCGGTGGCCGTTTGGGTCGGCAACAACAACAACGAGGAGATGAAAGACGTAACCGGCTTGAGCGGCGCGGCCCCCATTTGGAATGAGGTGATGAGCCTCTATCATCAGGGGTTGCCGGTTGAAACCTGGCTCCGCCCGCCGGGCCTGGTTGAGGTCGAGGTCGATGTCGTGTCTGGATTGCTGCCGACCGAACAGAGCCCGGCCACGGTGCGCGAGCTGTTCCTGGAGGGAACCGAGCCGAAAGTCCAGGACAACGTCCACCAGGTCTACCAGGTCAATCGAGAGAACGGCAAACTGGCGGTCACCGGCTGCACCCCGCCCGAATTGATCGAGGAGCGGGTCTACGAAATCTATCCGCCGGTGGCCCGGGATTGGGTCAAGGAGAACAACATCCCCCAGCCGCCACACGACTACGATGATAGCTGCCCCGGCGGGGTGGCCGCCGGGCCGGTAGCCATCACCTTCCCCCGGCCCTATGAATATGTCGGCGGCGGCGTGGTCATCACCGGCAACGCCCGTCTGGACGGGTTTTCCCTGTATCGCCTGGCCTACGGCCCCGGCCTGAATCCAACCGAATGGCGCTTGCTGGGGGGGGACCATTCCAGCCCGGTTGACGGCGGGCCGCTGGAATTTTGGGACACGGCTGCTGTGGACGAAGGGTTGTACACTTTGCAACTAACCGTGGCGCGCGGCGACCAGAGCTTCGAGCAGCACGCGGTCCAGGTCACGGTTGACAATACGCCGCCCGAAATCGAGGTCCTCAACCCGGAACCGGAGCGCATCTACGTCAAAGAGGACGACGAATGGATTAACATTCAGGTCGACGCCCAGGATAACTTCGCTATGGACCGGGTTGAGTACTATATAGACAACCTCAAAATCGACGAGAGCACGGTGTCGCCCTACAATCTGCGTTGGACGATTGCTATGTCCGACGTTACCTTTACCAACGAGTATGCCATTACCCAACCCACCTTCATCACCGACGTCAACGGCCTTGTTACCGAGGGTCCCCCGATCACGCTGACCGAGGTGATTAGCATCACCGATCCGCTGTCGGAGGCGCTGGCCATTGGCTACCAGCAGATCATCAGCGGGGGGATGACCATCATCTCCGACACGGTCGGCTATACGGAAACACACCTGATCCATATCATCGCCTATGATGCCGCCGGCAACAAAACCGAGAGCGAGCCGATCCGGGTCTTTGTCATCCACGAGGAGGAAGAGGACGAAGAAAGCGTGGAGACAGATACCACCACGGGCGCTCGTCTTCCCCCGGAAACGATGCCTTTAGCCCAGTCGCAGCCGTCCGAGCCTGCCGGCACCGCGCGCCAGAGATCGACTCCTCTCAAATTTGAGCAGGTAGGCCGGTTCCACAAAGCGGCCCTATTTTGACGCCCCCCTGAATCGGTGGTATCATAAGCCCGCCTGATGGCGGCGAGGCCCTCCATTTCGATAGGTTAATGGCCGGAGTGGGGTTTTTTTTTGTCGCTGTTTGTGACCGGAAAGGATTATGAGGTTATGCGCATCGGCATCGACGCGCGGCTGGTGTATTACAGTAAGGCCGGTATTGGCCAGTATATTATGCGCCTGGTAGAAGCCTTAGCCGACCTTCACCCCGCCGATGTAGATTTTCTGTTGTTGCAGAGTCGGAAGGATAGGACGAACCTCGTTACCAACCATCAATTTAGCCGCACGTCCTTGTGGACACCCAGCCACCATCGACTGGAGCAGCAGGCGTTGCGCGTTGAAATCTCCCCCCTGCGGCTTGACCTTCTCCACTCCCCCGATTTTATCCCTCTTTTCCGCCGCAATTGCGCCTCGGTCATTACCGTTCACGATCTGGCCTTCTTGCTATACCCTCACTTTCTAACCAGGGAAGCAGCCCGTTACTACAGCCAGATCGATCAGGCCGTGCGCAGCACCGATCACATCATCGCCGTCTCCGAGGCCACCAGGCAAGATATTATTAAGCAGCTTGGCGTCCCCGAAGATAAAATCACCGTCATCCACGAAGCGCCGCACCCACTGCACCACCAGATCGATGATGATCTGGCGCGCAACTACGTCTCCGAACATTTCGGCATCGACACCGACTATATCTTTTTTGTCAGCACCATCGAACCGCGCAAGAACCTGCCCGGCTTGCTGCATGCCTACCGGCGGTTGCGCGACAGCTACAAGCGAAAAGAATTGTTGGTGCTGGCCGGCAGCCCCGGCTGGCTGACCGACGAAGTATTTGCCACCGTGGACAAGTTAAACCTGGAAGAGCATGTGATCTTTCTGGGCCGCGTGCCGACGGAAACTTTGCTGCACCTGTACAACGCGGCCCGGTTGCTGGTTCACCCCTCATTCTACGAAGGCTTTGGCCTGCCTCCCCTGGAAGCAATGACCTGCGGCACGCCGACCATCGTCTCGAACATCAGCGCGATGCCCGAAGTCGTCGGCGATGCCGCCCTGCTCATCAACCCCCATGACACCGAAGGCCTGACCGTGGCTATGTGGCGCGTCCTGACCGACGAGGACCTGCGGGCCAACCTGATCGCCAAGGGCCTGAAGCGGGCCTCTTGCTTTTCCTGGCAGCGCGCCGCCGAGGAAACCCTGGCCGTCTACCGCCGGGTGGTTGCCGTTCATTGAGGCCGATAACGGATCATCGTGAAAGTCCTGCTCCTGACGCCCCAGCGCCCCTACCCCCCCCACCAGGGCACGACGATGCGCAACTTCTACCTGGTGGCCGAGCTGGCCAAACGCCACGACGTGTCCGTCCTCTCTTTCCTGGAGCCCGACCAGGTCCCCGACCACGGCCCGCTGGCCGGCCTGTGCCGCTGGATCGAGACGCTGCCCGCGCCGCGCCGGACGACCGGCCGGCGTTTGCAACAGTTGCTGGCCTCAACCCGGCCCGATATGAGCTGGCGCTTGTGGTCCCCTGACTTCCAGCGACGGCTGGCCGCCCGGCTGGCCGCCGAAACTTTTGACGTGGTGCAAATCGAAGCCATCGAGATGTCTCCCTACCTCTCCACCATCGAAGCGGCCCGCGCCGCGAACCGTCGTCCCCTCATCATCTACGATGCTCATAATGCGGAATGGATTTTACAGAAACGCGCCTTTACCACCGATTGGCGCCTTCCCCGGCGCTGGCCGGCGGCGGCATACAGCTTCGTGCAGTGGCGGCGTCTGCGCCGCTACGAGGGCGACGTTTGCCGCCGCTGCGACGCTGTCTTCGCCGTCAGCGAGGCCGACCGGGAGGCGCTCCTGGCCCTGGAGCCTGAACTGGAGGCGACCATCATCCCCAACGGCGTGGATTTGAAAAGCCACCTTCGGTTTGAGGGGCCACGCAAAGCTTTCGACCTGGTCTTCACCGGCAAGATGGATTTTCGCCCTAATGTCGATGCGATGTTGTGGTTTGGGCGCGAAATCCTGCCGAGGGTCCAGGCGGAACGCCCGGCAACCAGCCTGGCGGTTGTCGGCCAGCGGCCACATCCCCGGCTGGAGGCGCTACGCAGCCTGCCGGGGGTGACGATCACCGGCTGGGTGGAGGATGTGCGGCCTTACATCGCCGGGGCAGCCGTTTACGTCGCCCCGTTGCGCATGGGCGGCGGTACCCGCCTCAAGCTGCTGCAGGCGATGGCGATGGGCAAGGCCATCGTCTCGACGACGGTTGGCGCGGAGGGGTTTGCCATCGCGCCGGGCCGGGAACTGTGCCTGGCCGACGCCCCGGCCAGCTTCGCCGCAGCGGTGCTGGCCCTGCTCCGCGATCCGGCGCGGCGGCTGGCGCTGGGGGAGGCGGCCCGGCAGTTCGTGACGGCTCGCTTCGGTTGGGAGGCGCTGGTGCCACAAATGGAAGCGGTTTACGAAAGGTTAAAGGATGAACGCTGCGCGTGAAGGATGGAGCAGTGGCTGAACCGCAACAGATTTCCTCGTTGGACCCCACCTTTGCCACCCTGCCCATTCCGATCCCCCCTCCGGCGACCGCCGCCGCTGCGTTTCGCCGCCGTCTGCGCCGGCAGTTACTCGCTTTGATAGGCCGTGGTTTTTCTTCCCAAAATAGATTTCCGCCTTCCGCCTTCCGCCTTCCGCCTTCGGCTTCAATTCTCCTCATCCGGCCCGACCACCTGGGCGACCTCCTGTTCCTGACCCCGGCGCTGCGCCATCTGCGCCAATCGCTGCCCGAGGCCCGCCTGACCCTGCTCATCGGCCCCTGGGGCAGGCCGGTTCTGGAAAACAACCCCCATCTCGATGAGATTTTGACCTGCGACTTCCCTTACTTCAACCGCAAACCGGCCCCCTCGCCCTGGCAGCCGTACCGCTATCTTTTCGAGCAGGCCCGGCGGCTCAGGGCCAGGACCTTTGACGCCGCCGTGATATTGCGCTTCGATCACTGGTGGGGGGCCTGGCTGGCCGCCGCCGCCCGCATCCCCCTTCGCCTGGGCTACGCCATCCCCGAAGTTAAGCCATTCCTGACCCATTCCCTGCCCTACGAGGACCGGCGGCACGAAGTCGAGCAGAACTGGGGCCTGGTGAACTGGTTAATTGGTGAACTGGTTAACCGGCCAGCCGGCCAGCCGGTTGACCCCTTGCAGCCCCTCCAATTCTTCCCCACCGCTGATGACCGGGCCTGGGCCCAAGATTTCCACTCAGAATTCAAAACTCAAAATTCAAAATTAATCCTTATCCATCCTGGGAGCGGCGCGCCGGTTAAGGGCTGGCGGGTCGAAGCCTGGGCCAGGCTGGCCGAGCGCCTGGTCTCGGAACACGACGCCCGGATTGTCTTGACGGGCGGCCCGGACGAGGTTGAACTCTGCCGGGCGGTCGCCGAACAGGCGAATGTCGCCATCACCGGCCTGGCCGGGCAGACCAGCTTCGGCCAGTTGGCGGCTTTGCAGAGGCGGGCGGTGCTGGTCATCGGGCCGGATTGCGGCCCGTTGAAACTGGCCGCCGCCGTCGGCGCGCCGACGTTGCAATTGTATGGCCCGGTCGATCCGGTCAAATTCGGCCCCTGGGGAGGTGAGGGCCGGCACAAGATTGTTACGGCGGGGTTGAGTTGCAGCCCCTGCCACCGGTTGGATTATCCGCCGGAGGAATTGGCGGCCCATTTCTGCGTGCGGGGCCTGAGCCTGGCGGCGGTGCTGGCGGCGGCGGGCGAGGTGCTGGGGGCGTTGGGGGAGGGGAGCCGTTTCGCGCCTACCGCCGCGGCTGGGTGAAATTGCCCACGGTGGCCTGTAAATACTCAAACAGGGGGGCGGGGGCGAGCTTGATGGCCAGGTTGTGCTCGCCCGCGCCGATGGTGATGACCGGCTGGGCCAGAAAGCGCTGGTCGGCGTAAACGGGCAGATACAGCCCCAGGGGGGTGATCGTCCCCCGTTCATAGCCGGTGACGGCTTTGGCCTCTGCTGCGCTGGGCAGCGTCAGGCGGCGCACCCCCAGACGGCGGCGCAGCTTCTTCCAATCGATCTGGCGGTCGCCGGGCACCAGCACCAGCATATAGTCATTCTGCTTCAGACGAACCACAATCGTTTTCGCCAGCGCCGGCAGCGGCACGCCCCGCGCAGCGGCGGCTTCCTCCGCCGACCCGACCGGCCCGTGCCGGACGAGTTCGTGGGGGATGCCGGATTGCTGCAAGGCTTGAAGGATGGGGGTAGTCATCAAGTGGTTTCAGGTTCCCTTGGTTTTTAGGGTTGAGGGTTCGGATGATGGTGCGATGAAATACTCACGGTAGTTTAACCGAGCGCAGAAAGGCGGCGCTCCTGGCAGGCAGGGCGGTGTTGATGTACATCCCGCTGCCCATCTCAAAGCCGGCGGAGCGGGTGACGCGGGGGATGATGGTCACATACCAGTGCAAATAATCGATGCCGCCCTCCTTGGTCGGGGCCGAGCGAATGACGTAGTTGTAATCCGGGTCACGCAGGCCGTAGTAAATCCGGCGCAAAATGTTGTGCACGATCCGGCCCAGGGCAGTGATCTCGTTGGGCGAAGCGTCGGCGAAGCTGGGCGCGTGACGCCGGGGCACCACCCACAGGTGGAAGGGGGAGAAGGCAGCGTAGGGAATAAAAGCCACGAAGTGCCTGTTTTTGGCGACCAGGCGGGCTTCAAAAGCCCGCTCCTCGCGCCACATGCGGCATAAGACGCAATCGCCGGTGTCGTCAAAATAGCGGCGGGCTTCCTCGATGCGGGCCCGGATCATATAAGGCACCACGGGCAGGCCGATGAGTTGGCCGTGCGGGTGCACCAGCGAGGTGCCCGCCCGCCGGCCGTGGTTCTTGAAGCAGATCACCTGCTCGATCCGCAAGTCCTTACTGATCTCCCAATAGCGCATCTGGAAGGCCTGGATGGTGCGGGTGATCTCTTCCTCGGTTTGCAGGGCGGGGCAGGCGTTATGGCGCGGGGTTTCGACCACAATCTCGTGGTAACCGATCCCGGTCAACGAGCGGTGCACGCCGTCGAAGGTTCGCACCCGGGCGCCCTCTTTCACCAAAGCCGGGAACTTATTCTTGACGATGCGCAACTGCCAGGCGTCGCCCTCCGAAATGCGCATCACCTCCATCTCCGGCGGCTCTTCGTTGCCGGGGCAAAAGGGGCAATCGGCGTCCCACACCGGGTGGTCTTCGGTTAGCCCCCGTTCTTGAATAAACTCCTCCGGCCGTTGGGCGCGTTCGGTGGCGATGATCACCCACTCTTTGGTAGCCATATTCTGCCGAAGCTCAGGCATTGATCATGTCTCCTGACCTTGCTTCAAAACTGTGGCAAATTCAGATAGGATCATTGCCGTGGCTCCCCAGACTCGATGTCCGTACATATTGAAGAATGGAATCCAGCGCGGGCCGTACTGGGGATGTTCCATCAATTCTTGCCGCCGGATCGATTCGTCCAGCAAGAGGCTGAGGGGGATTTCCAGGATTTCCGCCACTTCGCGGGGATCGGGCTGGAAACGGAGCTCGGCCTCTCGATAGCCGACGAAGGGGTAAATACAATAGTTGCTGGGCGGGGTGTACAGCGGGCTGAGGCTGCCCAGGATGGTCGTGCCTTGACCGGGCACGCCGATTTCTTCGTGGGTTTCCCGCAGGGCTGTGGCTTCCAGCGGCTCCTTGCCTTCGCGCCCGCCGCCCGGAAAGGAAATCTGCCCGCTATGCGCGCCGGGGTATTCGTGGCGGCGGGTCAGCACGAAATGCAGTTCAGCGTCGCTACTTTGTTTGGGGTACAGCAGGAGCAGCACCCCTGCCTGGCGGCAGTCGTAATCTTCAACGGCCTGCCATTTCCAACCGGGGCGGGGCCGGGGGGCCATATCGGCCTGAGCGGAAACGCCCGGCAGCGGTTGGGCCAGGGCGCGGCGAATGTCTTCGATGGTGATGCTCATTATATTTACCCGGCATCAGGTCGTTGCAAGTCCAGCTTCATCCAAACGTGGGTCCAAATCTCATTAAAACCGAACGACTTGAAGGCGTCGACGCCGGCCACGTGTTCGGCGGGATGTTCAAAGGCGATGGCCCGTTGGGGCCAGTTGCCCAAATAAATCAGGCCCTGGCTGATGAGCGGGTGTTCTAATCTTCCCCAGTATTCCGGATGAACCACCAGGTTCAGGTGATGTTCTCTCCGCCAGGTGCCGGGCTTGACGCTCAGCGTAGCCACCAAAGAACCATCCTCGTTTTCGACGACCGTGTGGCGGCTGGGGCCGCCGCCAACCAGACGGCGGAAGAAGCCATCGATGTGGTCTTCGAGGCCCAACTGGAATTGCCTTTGCCGTAGCGGGCGATGCTCCTGGGCTTTGGCAGACCTGGCGGCGCGAGCCAACTCGTAAGCCCGTCGTGAGTCTTTCTTGTTGTAGCGGTGAGGACGCGCAATTAATCCGGGCGGGAGCGGCAACCAGGCCACCGGAGGGACCCTGTCCAGACGCAGGTAGGTTAAGCCTGAAACATCCTTAAAACCCAGGCTGTGGTAGATGTGGCGAGCTGGAGCGTTATCAGCTCGCACCTGTAGGCTGACGACGTCACCCTGACATTCCTCCACGTACCCCAGGGCGGCATCCATCAATACCCGGGCAATGCCCCGGCCCCGGTGGGAGCGAGCCACGGCCACGTTGCTGATGAGCCAGCGTTGCGAGCCGGGCGCAATCCGGTTGACGGTGATATTGCCCACGATTTGCCCGGCCTCTTCCCAGACAAACCCCGACAGAAGGTCGCTGAAGTCTCCCCCGATTTTCTCTAACCACCACAAGACAGGCCCCAGCCGGCTCCAGGCTTGTAATTCTCGCAAGGCAGATCGCCCGGTGCGATCCAGGTCATAAGCAAACGCTTCTTCAATCAACTTAGCCACGCCTCGCAAATCGCGGCTCGGGTCCAGGGGTCTCAAACCACTTGACCGTTCGGCGCGGCGGACGAGAACGGCAGCCATCCGGCCTCCTGATATCAATGTCCTTCATTATAGCATATTTGGAGCAGCCTGCCACATTGCTTGCCGGGTCAACTTCTGGTACACTCCCGGCTATGGAACGATGGTTGGTGTTGATAAGCCTGGGTCTCTTAACTTGTGCCCCCTCGGTGGAGGTCAAAACTACCGCCGCAGAATCCCCCCATCTCCCCCGGTATTACCCGCAAACGGGCCATACTATAGCCGGGCCGTTTCTCTCGTATTACGATGCCCACCAGGGCCAGGAAACCTTCGGCTATCCGATCACGGAGGCGATGGAACACGAGGGCTGGCAGGTGCAATATTTTCAATTTGCCCGATTGGAACTTCACCCGGAAAATGAACCGGCCTATTTTGTAACCGTCGGTTGGTTAGGAGATCTGCTGCACCGCCGCCGGCCACCCGTGCCCGAACGGAACATTCCCCCGGTTGGCAATGCGGATCGGCGGTATTTTCCAGAATCCGGACATACGGTGACCGGCGTCTTTCTGGACTACTTTGAAGCTAACGGAGACACGGTGCGCTTTGGGCGTCCGATTAGCGAGCCGTTTCTGCAAGATGGCCTGATCGTCCAGGATTTTCAAAGCGCCCGGCTGATCTGGCGGCCGGATTTGCCGCCGGGGCAACAGGTGCAACTGGCCCCCATCGGCGAAACCTATTTCTTGACCAGCGATTTGCCCTTTGACCACTTGCAGCCGCTGGCGGGGCCGACCGGCGCCCAGCTTGCCAATCAGGATTTGACGCCGGGCATTACGATCCGGAACGGCCTGGTACGCCTTGAGCCAACCCCCCGCCCCGGCGTCATGCGGGCAAGGGTCTATCTGGAGGCTGAGGGCCAGCCGGCCGGCGGCGTGCCGGCCACCCTCGTGATCGAAGCGGGCGCAGGGCGACAGACCCGCCTGGTTCGTCCGCTGCCACCGACCCGCTCATCCGGCGAAAGTCACATCTTGCTCGATCTTTCGACGGAGGGGGTTCAAGCCCCCCTTCACATTTCCCTGTTTGATGAAACCCAAACAACATTGTTGGGTGAATTGGCGGTTAACGATTGGTGATTGTCGCCCGGCAAGACTTCTCCGGGGTTGATTTTTGCCAATCGCCGTTCGGTGGAAAGTAAAGTATAATGACCCTGCTATCAAAAGGGTGAACCTGGTGACATTTCTGTTTCATTCCATCATGCGCCCCGGAGCGCAGCGCGAACTGAAAAAAATCGGCAACGCAGATTTGGTGATTGGTATCCCGACGTATGCCAATCACCTCAAAACAGTTGCAAATGTGGCCCGCGCGGCCCTGGAGGGTGCGCAGCTACATTTCCCTCATTTACGCACCGTTTTGGTTAACGCGGATGCCGGGTCGAAGCCCCGCGTGCGTCGAGCTGTGGCCACCGTACCGGCGAACGGCCAATCGGCCATTGTTGCCGGGCGCTACGGCCTGGAATTGGGCCGGGGCAACGCGGTCGCCGCCATCCTCGATGCAGCTCTGGCTTTGGGAGCGAAGGCCATCGTCATTCTGGACGGGCATACCGAAAGCATTACCCCCTCCTGGTTGCCCGGCCTGGCCGAGTTGATCCTGGAGGGCCAGGCCGATCTGGTTATGCCCCGTTATCACTGGCCTCTGCCGGCGGGCGCGTTGAGCGATTTGATCTTCTATCCCCTGTCCCGGTCGTTGTGGGGCTTAAGCGTGCGCCATCCGGCGGCGGGCGATTGCGCGATTGCCCCCGGGCTGGCTCAGGCCCTCCTGGAGCAAGATGTGTGGCACACTGAAATCGCTCGTTTCGGTTTCGAGGTGTGGTTGAGTACCTTCGCGGCCACCGAGGGCTGGCGCCTGGCCCAAAGCGCCCTGGGCCTGAAGTGCTATACCCCGCCCCGGCGAGCCAGTCACTTCCCTGCCGTCTTTCGAGATGCGGTGGGTACGATCCTGCGCCAGGTGAGCTTGCGTCGCCAGGCCTGGTTCGACGTGGCCCGATTTGACTCGGCGCCCACGCTGACCAGATTCGCCGACAAGCACGACGGCGAGCCTATCCCTGAGGCAGACTATGAACCCCTGGTTGATGCCCTGGCCCTGGGTTGGGCCGACCATCGCGATCTGTGGCGGCGGGTAATGCTGCCCGAAAATCTGGCTGCGGTCGAAGCCCTGGCTTCCCAGGCGGTGGATCGCTTTCATTTTCCCCCGAACCTGTGGGCGCGGGTTGTGTACGATTTTGGCGTGGTGTACAACAAGGGCGAGCGAGACCCCAATCGCATCGTTGACGCCCTCTACCCGCTGTACCAGGGCCGCCTGGCTAGTTTTTGGCAGGAGGTGGCCGGCCTGACCGTCGTCGGGCGGGAAGGGACCGTCGCTGCCCAGGCGGTTGAGTTCGAACACGCCCGCGATTATTTGAAGAAACGGTGGCAGGACTACCAACCCTGGTTGCACAGCGATGAGGAGCGCTAGGCGATGCCCGAACTGCCGGAGGTTGAAACCATCGTCAGAGGGTTGCAACGGCCATTGGTGGGCCGCGCGTTTACCTACGTCATCGCCCTGTGGCCCAATTCGATCAAAACTCCGCTGCCCGAATTGCAGGGGCGTCTGCCCGGACAGCGCATCGAGGCTGTGACGCGGCGAGGCAAATACCTGCGTTTTCACCTCTCCCACGGCGATAATTTGTTCCTCCACCTCAAGATGAGTGGCAGCCTGTCGGTTGAACCGGTTGATGCGCCGCGACACCATCACCTGCGGACGATCTTCGGCCTGGACAACAACCACGAGCTGCGTTTCAAGGATACGCGCAAGTTTGGGCGGGTTTATCTGGTGGATGACCCGGCCACCGTCATCGGTAATCTGGGGCCGGAACCGCTGGCCGATGATTTCCGCCCGGAGGATTTCAAGGCCCTCTTCCGCCAGCGAACCGGTCGCCTGAAGCCGTTGTTGTTGAATCAAACCTTCATCGCCGGGATCGGCAATATCTACGCCGACGAGAGTTGCTACGCCGCCGGCATCGACCCGCGCCGCCCGGCCGATTCCTTAACCCCCGAGGAGTTGGAAAAACTGTATCACGCCATCCGAGAGGCTTTGCGGAACGGCATTCTGTCCAAAGGAGCCAGCTTTGACGAGGTCTACCGGGGCGGGGAATTTCAGGACCAGTTTCAGGTATACGGTCGCGCCGGGGAGGGATGTTTCACCTGCGGCGCGCCGGTTCAGCGCGTCCTGCTGGGGGGGCGTTCCACCCATTTTTGCGGCCAGTGCCAGCGTTAGGAACGCTTACTTTTCGGCTTATGTCCAGAACAAGCGCAAAAGTGACCGGCACTTCTGGACGTCTTAAGGGAAAAACGGAGAAGAATAAAGTGCCGGTCACTTGTACTCAAAAAGCAGGGGTCAGGTCAGCGGACGTCGGGTGCCGCGCAAGCGACCCGACCTGCTGCTCCGCCCCGAAATATTGAGAAGATACGGGGATCACTTCTCAAAAAGTTGAAGGGTGGTATGGGTTGCCGCCTGCCTGGAGCTGGTTTGACCGGCCAGGGGCGCGTTGCCGGCGGTTTTCATCGAGCGCAAGTCGGTTTCATCCAGCAGGATCGGCTTCTCATCTGCCGGACCGGTTGCGGCAGCTGGGTAGTTGCTGCGAAAGGGTAGCTGAGTCTGGTTCTTCATTGAGCGCAGGATGACCTCATCCGAAAGCGTTGCGGCTTGGGGCGAGGTGGCTGCATCCTCGACGAAAATCATCGCCACGGATGACGGGCGCGGACGGGTGGCAAGGTACGGCTTGTTGCCTGGGAACATCAGGCTTTGCAACGTGATCCCGCCGAAGAGGGCCAGCACGACAGCCACCGCCGTCTGCGCAACCAGCGACCGCCACGCCAGCCGCGGCCGGCGCGGGACCGGCCCGCTTTCTTGAAGTCTCCTTTTGATTTGAGGCCAGATCCGCTGCGGAGGGTTCTGGTTGCCAACCCGATCGTGCAATGTCTTTCGCAGGAGACGGTCCAGATCATCGTTGGGCTGTAAATTAGGTGAACTCATAGATCAACCTTCCCGGCAGCCGTTGGTCGGCCAGCAATTCTCGCCGCAGGTTTTTCCGGGCATAGTAGAGTCGAGATTTGACCGTTCCAACCGGGCACTCCAGAATTTCCGCTATCTCGGCCAGGCTGAAGTTGTGTAAGTAGAACAGCACCAGGGCAGCGCGCTGCTTGAACTCCAGCCGGTTGATGGCTTCGTAGAGCAAATCTTGCAACTCGCGCTCCTCGACTTCCCGTTCTGGCGAGGCGACGACCGGTCTGACCAAAAGCTCATAAATACCATCCAATGCAGCGATCCAGCGTCGCCGCCGGGCGGTGAGATCGTAGGCCTGATTCACGGCCACGCGGTACAGCCAGGGCAGCAAAGACCCGCTCTCGCGGAGGCAGTCGAGGTTCTTAAAGGCGCGGAGAAACGTTTCCTGCTGGATCTCTTCGGCAGCGTGGCGGTCGTTGGTGATGGCCAGCACCGCCCGGTAAACCGGGGCCTTGTGCATCTCATAGAGCGATGCAAAGGCGTCCATACTCCCCCGTTTGGCGCGAGCTATCAGCTCCAGTTCCGGGTTCGAAGTCATGCAGCCTCCCGATTGGGCTTTATGATGATACGTCCAACGCAGGAAATGGTTCAAACTTTGTTCTTAAGCTTTACAGGTTTTCCAATGCTCGTGGTACAATAAATAGGTGCGATAGACCTGGTTGCCTGGCTGGTGCAATCGGGGCGCGGCCTTATTCTGACAGAAGTTGGCGGTGTTGTCAACATTAGAGTTGTTCCCGAATAAACGGTGTTGAAGTGACCGGCACTTTTGGGGACGTTT
>JBHHXL010000031.1:0-23381 GCA_046757065.1 Anaerolineae bacterium | reverse complement strand
GGCTGGCCTGGCCTGGCTTTTTCTCAGGCGTGAATCGCCGTTGCGGACCAACTAGACTACAGGGGAATCGAGGGCAAAAAGGTGAAAACTGGGAGGATTACCCGAACGGGTTATTGACCTGAGGCCGATTATGGCATAAGCTGGGCCTGAAATTAAATCTCGAATGGCCAAAGATTAAGGAGAGATCATATGAAAAAGCACTTTCTGGTTGTTACGGTTTTGCTTGTGCTCCTGTTGACTTTTAGTGCCAGCGCCTTGGCTCAGGGGCCATCCAGCTACACCTCAGGTTTCCAATTGCAGAACCTGAGTTCCTCTCAGGATGCGACGGTTGTCATTACTTACTACAATCAAGATGGTACCGTGGCCAGCACCGTCAATGACACAGTAACCAAAAGTTCGAGTAAGACCTACTTCCCGCTAAGCGCCGTGTCTGATGGTTTTAACGGTTCGGTGGTGATTTCATCGAATCAGCCGGTGGCGGCGATCGCCAATATCCTGGGCGATGGCGGCTCCTTCGGTGGGGCCAGCTATGACAGCGCGTCAGCAGGAGCTACGTCTGTCAGTGTTCCGCTCGTCATTCGCAATGCGTTTGGCATCAACACCTGGTTCAACGTCCAAAATGCCGGCTCCGGCGATGCTAGCGTCACGGTGACCTATGCCGGTAGTTCGAACATCACCGATCCCTGCACCCAGACTGATACCATTAAGCCAGGCGCTGCCAAGACTTTCATCCAGAATCAAGTCAGTTGTCTATCTGATGGCTTTATCGGCGCAGCGACCATAACCAGCAACGAACCGGTTGTGGCTGCGATTGTTCAGTATGACAACGATAGCCTCTTGGCCCAGAATGGCTTCACCGGTGGTTCCACGAATCCAGTTTTCCCGCTGGTCGTCAACAACATCTTTAACACCTGGACCGGCATCCAAATTCAGAATACGGGTGGAAGTTCTACTGATGTGACTGTTACCTACACCCCTCTTTCGGGTCAGCCAGGTGCAACATGTACCGAGCAACAGACGATTCCGTCCGGCGAGTCCAAAACCTTCGGCATCAACTACCTGACGAATACCTCGGCTTGCCAGGGCGCCAACGGATATGTCGGTTCCGCCGCAGTGACCGGCAATTCTGCTAACCAAGCCTTGGTCGGCCTTGTGAACCAGGTAGATCTCAACGGCGCTAATGCCTCGGCCTACAACGGCTTCGATCCTGCCTCGGGCACGGCCACGGTCAATATCCCCCTCATTATCAACGACTTCGACCTCGGTGGCGGAAACAAACTCTTCACCGGTTTCAACGTTGTGAATGTCGGCAGCCAGCAGACCAGCGTCAACTGCACCTTTGCCAGCTCCACTTATACAGCCAGCGGCACCCTCAACCCTGGTGAGGCGCTAAATGACGTTCAAACTGGCAACTCTACTTTGGGAGCCGGTTACGTTGGCGCTGCTACCTGCACGGCCACCGGCGGCGACGCGAGCATTGTGGGCGTTGTCAACCAGCTCGGCGGTAGTGGCGACGCGATCCTAACCTATGAGGCTTTCAACCAATAATCTTATCGTTGCAAGAAGTATAGTTATAGGGAGCTACCGAGGAAGATAGGTAGCTCCTTATTCTTTGCCAATAATCGTCATTCTGGAAGATAATCAGTTTCAGACGTGATGGTTGACATTTCTCTATAGCATTTGTAAAATAGCGTCGTCTCTATTATGTTACCTTGAGGGTGAAAGAAAATCACTATACACGGATAATGGATTATGTCCCGAACAGTTTTGCTGACTATGAGCATAGTATGGACTGTGTTGAGTGGTTGTGTTGCCGATAGTGGTGCGCCAAGTATTGATGAGAATTCACGGGTTGCTGTAAGCGCCGAAGCGACGGCCGTAACCAGCATCGGTGAGTCGCCCTTGCCGACTGAAGCAGCAAGTATTGTTGAATCTCCGGTGCCAACTCCAATTCCCGAGGCAACGCTTATTGCGCAACCGGCGGCTGGAAAAGGATCGGTAAGGGGTTCTCTAGTATGGTTTGCAAATGGTGAGTTTGTTCAAGCCAGAACTGCTTCCTTGTATCTGGCGTCGGTGGTTGAGACGGTGGATGGTGAGCCGGGAGTCGTTGCCTTCGACAAGGAAAACGATCCAATGACCGTAACCGATGAGTTTGGCCGTTTCGCGTTTCTAGATGTTGAGCCGGGTACGTATGGCCTGATCTATAGCATTCCAGGGTTGGGAGACAAGCTTATTAGCGAAAATGGTGGAGACCTTCTAATTGTTGTAGTCCCTGACACAATAACTGAAATGGATCAGATAGCAGCTGATCCGCCCTTCTAGTGGGTTGCCCCGGATGTTATCGCCCGTCCATCGTTAAATCAAGTATTTCTTATATCGTACTGCTGTTCGTGCTACGATAACCTTCAAGTGGGATCTTGGGGGTTTTGGTATAAAAGTGTGATTAAGACTGATGTCTACAACCACCACCGGCTTGGAGTATATTCGTTGCAATCTGTGCGGCTCGAACGATCCGGCGTTGCTTTTTGAAGTGCCCGTCCGCCCCGATCAAGAGGGTCAATTCGCCCAAGATGTTTGGAATATCGTCCGTTGCCGAAATTGCCAGTTGGTTTACGTAAACCCACGCCCGGATACCATTGCTCTAAAGGAGTATTATACCTTTAGTAATCCGGTCGATATGGCCTTCATTCAAGGTTGGTTTATCCAAAATGCTGACCTTAACCGAGTTACCTGGCAGCGCTATCTCCGTGCCATTCGGCGCTTTTGTCCTTCAGGGAGCTTATTGGATGTTGGCTGTGGTGCAGGATCTTTTCTGATCACAGCTCAAGAAGCTGGTTTTCAGGTGTTGGGTCAGGAAATATCAGATTATTTCGTAGAATTCTGCCGCAATAAGCTTGCTTTACCTGTAATGGCTGGAGAGTTGGAGACATTGGATTTAGCGCCGGCCAGCTTCGATTGCGTTACAGCATTTGACGTGATTGAACACCATCCCGACCCCCAACGCTTACTGCACACTATGCATTGGCTCTTGAAACCAGGCGGATTGGCGGTTATCAGTACCCACGACATCGGTAACTTTTTTGCCCGATTCTACGGTCCACGCTGGCGCCACATTGCACCGATAGGGCATCTCACGTATTTTACACGTTCCACATTGGCTGAGATGTTAATGAACTGTGGCTTTCAGGTGGTCTATCAAGGTGGGATGCACACCATTGATGGTCATCGTCGGGCAGAAGTGCGCAATTATCTGACACAATTCCTGCGAGTGGTGTTGTTGCGGGCATTGGTTTTAGGTATTTACAAGCCTATCAGCGCCCGTTTGCCGGCTATGACTCGATGGCAGGTCCGTTGGCAATATGGGCTGTTAAACCACGAGAAATTGCTCCTGCGTGCGGGCGAACAAATTGTAATGAATGATGATATGGTGTTGTTGGCCCGCGCTTTGCCGCCGGAAGCCTGATCTTGCCGCGATGACTTCTCCATCGCCCATAATATCTTTGCTATTTCATTTCCCCAATGCTACAATCCAGCAATTAGCCGTTCCACGATTGGTGTTTGATGCATCTCATCATCCAAATTCCTTGCTACAACGAAGAAAAAACCCTGCCCGATGTCCTGGCCGGCATCCCGGCCGAGATTCTGGGCGTTGGCAGCATCGAGACTTTGGTCATCGACGATGGCAGCACCGATAACACAACTGCCATCGCCCGCCGCCTGGGTGTGGATCACATCGTCAAGCACCCCTACCGGCGCGGCCTGGCTACGGCCTTTCAAACCGGTCTGGATGCCTGCCTGCGCCTGGGGGCCGACGTCATCGTCAACACCGACGGCGACAACCAGTACCCTCAGGCCGACATCCCCCGCTTGATTGGGCCGATCCTGGACGGCGAGGCTGACATCGTTGTGGGAGACCGGCAAACGCGCCGGGTGGTTCACTTCTCCCTCTGGAAGCGCGTATTGCAACAGGGTGGTAGTTGGATCGTGCGCCTGGCCTCGGGCACCGAAGTGCCGGACGCCACCAGTGGCTTCCGTGCTTTCTCCCGCGAGGCGGCGTTGCGCCTGACCGTCCTGACCCGCTATACCTATACCCTGGAGACCATCATCCAGGCCGGCAAAAAGGGCCTGGTCATAACCAGCGTTCCTATTGAAGTCAACGCCCCGCGCCGTGAATCCCGGCTGATCAAAAGCAATTGGGATTACGTCAAGCAGTCGGCGGCCACGATTTTGCGTTTGTACGCGTTCTACGAACCGCTGAAAACCTTTTCCTGGGTCAGCCTGCCATTTTTCCTGATAGGGGGATATTATATCGGGCGCTTTGTTTATTTCTTTTTGACCGGCCAGAGCGCGCGTGGGAGCCACATTCAATCGGTGGTTATCGCCAGCACGTTGATGATTCTAGGCTTTCTCATTTTCATGCTGGGGGTTATCGGCGATTTGATTGCCACCAACCGCCTCATTTTAGAGGAGACGCTCTATCGCACCAAGCGTATGGAAATTGAGCATCATCCGAAGAGGTCGGCGACAGAAGAGCCATCATTTGAGGAAAGGGCTGCCAGCTTTGAGTTCAAATGATCTCATCATCGAGCTTAGGTCACGCTTTGAGCGTGACAGGGATGCTGCCAAAATCAGCCTGACTTCTGGGCCAAAATCGTCACGCTGCAAGCGTGACCTACCCAATCTTGCCGCCAATGTTGGTCGATTTGCTGTAATCTGGGCCCGATTTGGGCCTCAATCGCACAAATCTTCGAGTTCGCTGCCAAATTGACCAACAGTGTGAAATGCACCCCTTCCCCGAGGCGGGGTGCTTATTCTTGAACCTTGTGCTATAATTACCCTTGCCGCTGAAAATCAAATGGCGTCAGGGTAATTAGCCGATGCATAGCCCCAGCCAAATTCCCGCTAGAAAATATATTCCCAGCCTGCGCTATCTTGTACGACCTCCGTATGAGGCCAATGCTATTTGCCTGGGGGTGCAAACTTGATGGAACCCCCCACGGACCCGATGATTGGCCAGCGTTTAGGCCCCTATCAAATAATTGATGCGGTTGGAATTGGAGGTATGGCCCGCGTTTACAAGGCCTACCACGCCGATTTAGATCGTTATGCGGCCATCAAAGTCATAACCTGGGGTTTGCAAGAAGACCCTGAATTTACCGAGCGCTTCCGCCGCGAGGCCCAGGCGGTTGCCTCCTTGCGGCACAATAACATCGTCACCATCTTCGACTTTGGGCAGTATGAGCATGGCTATTTTATGGCGATGGAGTTTGTTGACGGCCAGGACCTGGCTCACTATCTGGCCGCCAAAAAGAAGCTCTCGGTCGATGAACTTTTGCCGATCATCACCGACGTGGCGGCGGCGCTCGATTACGCCCACAGCCGGCAGGTGATCCATCGCGATGTCAAGCCCTCCAACATTATGTTGGATAAAAACGGTAACGCCATTCTGACCGACTTTGGCCTGGTGATGCTGCCCGGACGGCCCAGCGCGGTGACGGTCGGCAATGTGCTCGGCACCCCGCATTACGCCGCCCCGGAGCAGGCGACCTCCTCGGCGGCGGCCGTGCCGGCCAGCGATATTTACTCGCTCGGCGTGGTCATTTTCGAGATGCTGACCGGCCAGGTGCCGTTCGATTCCGACTCGCCGCTGAGCATCGCCCTCAAGCACATTACCGATCCGCCGCCCGGTCCCCGGCAGTTCAACCCCGAGATTCCAGAGGCGGTTGAGGCCGTTTTGCTCAAGGCCCTGGCCAAGGACCCCGCCGAACGGTACCCGACGGCCACCGCCCTGGTGCTGGCCCTGGCCGGGGCGCACTCCGGGCAGACGGTTCCCCGGCCAGGCTCGCCTGCGTTGCCGGACTCGGCGCCGGCTCCACCGGGCCGGCGCTTGCGTTGGGTCTGGGCGTTGCCAGGCGCTGTGGTTCTGATAGGAGCGCTGCTGTTTGGCCTCAGTGCCCTGATTGACATATTCTCCATCATATCTGGTGGCTCGACACCGACCTCAACGTTGGCATCGACGCCGACCACGTTGGTCGAAACCGTTGTGACTGCACCTACCGCCACGGCCACCCCGACCTCGCCGCCGACGTCTACGCCAACCGCCTCGCCCACCGCTACCCCGCCGCCCACGCCCACACCCACGCCGCCGCCGACGGCCACCCCAACCCCCTCCCCGACACCTACACCAACGCTCACACTGACGCCCTCGCCTATCCCCTCGCCCACTGCTACGCCGCCTCCTCCTCCCCCGCCCGCACCGGCGCCCGCTGAGTTGACGCTGGCCGATCTGCGGGGCCAAATCCTGTTCAAGACGGATCGGGGCCCGCTTGGGGCCACCGAAATCTACCGGATGAACCCCGACGGCTCGAACCAGCAGCCCGTGCCCAACGCCGATCTGTACAACCAGGCGGAACGGTTTGAAAGCTATAATAGTGACCGCACGGCCTTCATCACCGTCCGCGGCGAAGGGCAAGTTGATTTGTGGCTCATATACGTTGATCCAGGCAGAGGCGAGTTGCGGGTCACCACCGATGGCGCAGCGGATTACGATCCGGTCTGGTCGCCGGTCGATAACCGCATTGCCTTTGTCTCGGAGCGGACCGGCAAGGGGGACATTTATCTGCTCAACCTGGACGGCAGCGGGGCGCGGCGTTTGACCCTGAACGAGGACGATTTCGACAAACATCCGACCTGGTCGCCGGACGGGCGGCGGATTGCCTACTGGTCCGACAAGAGTTTTCGTCACAACCAGCAAATCTGGACGATCGATCTGGAAACGGGGGAGATCATCAGCCTGTCCGACAACCCGTTCAACGATTGGGACCCGGTCTGGGTCAAATAGCGGGGGGAGGTTGGACGAATGAAACCGATGATTTTAGCTAGCCCGGCCGACCTCGCCCAGGCGGCGGCGGAGCGATTCGTCGTCGCCACCCGCTCAGCCGTGGCCCGGCGCGGGGTGTGCCGGCTGGCCCTGTCCGGCGGCTCGACGCCGGCGGCGATGCACCGGCTGCTGACCCAATCGCCCTGGCGCGAGCGCGTTCCCTGGGACCGGCTGCACATCTTCTGGTCCGACGAGCGTTGCGTGGCCCCCGATCACCCCGACAGCAATTACCTGATGGCCCGGCAAACCCTTCTGGATCACGTCCCTGTGCCTGAGCCGCAAATCCAGCGGGTGCCCGGCGAGATGGAGCCGTCCGCCGGGGCCGCTGCTTATCAGGACATTCTGGTCAAAGCTTTTGGCTTGCCGGGCGTCGAGCCGGGGACCTTCCCCAGCTTCGACCTGCTGCTCCTGGGCGTCGGCCCGGACGGCCACACCGCCTCCCTCTTTCCCGGCCATCCGTTGTTGTCAGAAGGGGAGGCGTGGGTTGCGCCGATTTACGATTCGCCAAAACCGCCCCCGCAGCGCATCACCTTTACCCTGCCCGTGTTGAACGCGGCCCGGAGGGTGCTGTTCCTGGTGGCGGGGGGGGGCAAGGCCGACGCCGTGGGGCGTATCTTTGCCGGAAAAGTCGCGCCGGAGGCAGGGTTGCCCGCGGCCCGCGTCAGGCCCTCCGGCGGCGAGGTGACCTGGCTCCTTGATGAGGCGGCGGCCCGGAACCTGCCGCGTTGAGACGGGAAAGAGCTTGTGAGCATCGAAGTTGAGATCAAAGCCTGGGTCGATGATCCCGCCGCTCTCGAAGCGCGTCTGGCCTCTATCGGAGAGTGGCAGGGCGAAAGCATCAAAGAGGATGTTTATTTCGCCCCGCGCAGCTCTTCCCAAACCGGCGCTGATGAACGTTTCCGCCTGCGCCGGTCGAACGGCAAAGCGGTGGTGACCTTCAAACAACGCCGGATGGTCGGCAATGTGGAGGTTAACGACGAAACCGAATTTGCGGTGGATGATGCCCACGCCTTCTACAAACTTGCCAGCCACCTCGGCTGCGTGCCCTATATGATCAAGCGCAAACATTCCCGGCTTTATCGCGTCGGCCAGGTTCGGGTGGAGTTGAACCGGGTCGAGCGGCTGGGCCATTTCGTCGAGGTTGAAATTCTGTGCGGCCCGGACGAGGTCGATGCCGCCCGGGCCCGCGTCACCGAAATGTTGGCTCGATTGGAAGTCCCCCCTGAAAAGATCGAGCCGCAGCGTTACAACGATCTGCTCCACCAGGTTTATCCCGCGCGCTACGAGTTTGTGGCCGATGACCCTCAAAACCCATTTCGAGTTTACCCGCTGGAACCACTGCCAACCGCGCCCGAAGGGCAAACGCATTTGGAGGATTAAGGCAAAGGTATGCCGGATTCTTGGCCCCGCGTCCAATCTCTGGACGCCGGGATGGTGATGGTCGTTGGTGATTTGCACGGCGACTGGGATGCCTACCGGCGTTATCGCGATACCTTCTTGAGCCTGCGCGCCGGCGGCCAGGCTGATTGCTGGGTATTGCTGGGCGATCTTGTCCATCGGGAAAGCTCGCCGGAAGCTGATAGGTCCCTGGAGATTGTCCTGGACGTTATGGCCCTCCGGGATGAGTTGCCTGAGGCCATCATCTACCTCTGCGGGAATCACGAGGTGCCGCACATCTACGGGTTTAGCCTGGCCAAGGGCCGGTATGAGTACTCTTCGCGCTTTGAAGCGGCCCTGGGCCAGCATCGAGATGATGTCATCGCCCTGTTCGATTCGCTACCCTTCTATGTCCGCACCCGGGCCGGCGTAGCCATCACCCACGCCGGCGCTCCGGCGGAAATCGTTGAGCCGGGCAACGCCCCCCGGCTGTTCAACTGGTCGCACCGGGACTTGCTGGAGAAGGCGGACCGGATACTTGCCACCCAGGATGTGGCGGCCCTGCGCCGCGCCTATGGCCGGCTGAACGGCCTGCCCTACGAGAAGTTGGCCCGGCATTACCTGGCCGTCTCCGGGCCGGACGACCCGCGTTACAATGACCTGCTGCGCGGTTTCATCGCCACGGAGTTCAACGATGAATTCGGGCTGGTATGGGCTGCCCTCTTCAATCGCTGCGAGCACGACTACGGCCGGGTCGATTACGCCATCTTCCTCGATGCCTTGTTGGCTGAGCTTTCCCGGCAATTCTCCCCGCAGGAATTCCTGGTGGCCGGGCACGTTCGGATCAAGGGCGGACACCAGATTGTCGTTGACCGCCACTTGCGCCTGGCCAGCGCCACCAACGCCAACCCCAGGGAGGCCGGGGAGTATCTGCTGTTCGATGCCGGCCAGCCTGTTCGCTCGATGAGGAGCCTCTTAAAAGGATTGCGGCGGGGGTTTACCTGATTTTCTGGTTGACCAGCACGCAAATCCACGGTTTTACCTGGACAAATGTGCTATTGTAAGTTGTGGAAGTCGATGGTAAAATTTCAGGTGAGACTCTTTGGCCGGTAGTCGCCCTTTACCAAATTAACATCCTACCTTCAAAAAAGGATTGGAATGGATAGGTTGGTTGATGTTCGGCAGTACCTTTTGCAGTTTGGAGGCTTTTGATTTAGCTGCGATTACACCCTGGTTGCGGTTTACTTTGCCCGTCATGATTACGGTTATGGCGGGTATTTTGTTGTTTGGATCAGTTAGCAGTTTGGAGGGTTAGTTATGATGATTGGTAGCATCGTGGATCGGTATTCGGGCAGGGGTCGGATGAGTTGGCTGGCAGCAAGGGTCCTGATTGCGCTCCTTGGCCTGGCGGCGCTGGGCGCCTCTGCCGGCGCGGTGAACATTGAATTGGGGCAGGGCAACTTTGATTATAGCAACGGCGGTTGGATACTGCTTGACGGCGGAGGCGGAGAGATTTTCCGGCAGAAATCCAACGCGGCTTTCCAGACCGGAAGCGTGCGGATTGTCGGCAGCGCCACCCATTCCCTGTCCAAGCAAATCAGTACCGTTGGCTACTCGACGGTTCAAGTGATGTATTGGACAAATGGCATCAACCTGGACAGCAATGATACGTTCCTGGCTCAATGGTCGGGCGATGGGGGCGCCACCTGGAATACGTTTCAAACCTTACCCGGCGATGTCTATGATGATGATTGGGTCTTGCAAAGTTTTACCCTGGCCGGGGCCGGGAACCGCCAGGATTTTATTTTACGTTTTGTTTTTGAGAGCACCTACACCGATGACGAGTGGTACATCGACGAGATTATGGTGCTTGGGGATGGCCGGGTGCTCGAATACGGCGATTTCGCCGGCACTTTCGACGGCTGGACGGCAACGGATGGCGGCGAGGGCACGCTCCACACCGTCGAGTGGATGCACCACGATTTTCAGATTTACGCCTATGGTTGGGGCGCTCACCGGCTTCAAAAAAACATCGACACGACCGGCTTGATCAATGTGGAGGTCAGCTATTACCTTCGCGGCATTGGCCTGGAGGAGGTCGATACCTTTACCGCCGAATGGTCCGCCGATGGCGGGGCCAGCTGGAATCTGCTCGAAAGTCTGGCGGGGACCGCCTACCAGGGTGCACCGGAGAATACCTGGCGCCGGCATGTCTTTTCGCTGCCGGTCGCTGCGGCCAACAACCCGAACTTTACGCTCCGCTTCACCTTTGATGGCGACCATTGGACCGATTCCTGGTACATCGATCAGATTGAGGTTGATGGCGATTTTGGCATCATAAGCGGTCTGAGCCTGAGCAGCGACAGCCCCACCACCGTCGGCAATCCAACAACGTTTATGGCCCAGGTGGTGAGCGGCCAGGTGAACAGCTACGACTGGGATTTTGGCGACGGCAGTCCGGTAGTGACGACCGGCAGTCCCTTTATCACCCATACCTATCTCACCAGCGGGGTTTTCAGCGCCACCGTTACGGCCCACGCCGCTTTTGAGAGCCAGAGCGTCACAACGGCCGTCAATGTTAGGGATGTGCCCATTGCCGGCCTTACCCTGACCCAGGGCGATTCGGTTGTTGTCGGGCAGACGGCAGTGTTTACGGCCAGCATTTCGGCTGGCAGCGGCATTACCTATAGCTGGGACTTCGGCGATGGCACGCCGCCGCTGGTCAACGGGCCGCAGATAACCCACGTCTACGCTGCTGCCGGGACTTACACCGTGTCCGTGGTCGCCGCCAATTCCGAAAACACCGCCTCAGAATCAGCGCAGATCATGGTGCAGCCGCTGTCGGAGCCGGATTTGTTTAAGATTTATCTGCCTTTTATCAGAAGGAAAAAAGACATCGTCGGCATCCCCTGACCCTGCCGCTTAACTTTCGGGAAACCCGGCTTTTCGCTCGTAACCCCCTCAGACGGAAGGCCGGGTTTTCCAAACACCCCCCTCCGAAATTGGGTCTGTCCCGAATTTTAGGTGCGACGCACTTCCAACAAATCATTTGCCTGAAAAGCACGCTGAGAACCACAAATTCGTGCCTTGAAATGAACGATAGAAGTGCGTCGCACCTGATCCGCCTAAAATTTGGGACGCACCTCCGAAATTTTAGGTCGTTGCTCTCCGCTCAAATTGCGTGTATAATTTGAGGCAATGCTTCTGACAGGAAAAGCGAACGTTTGGCGCTGTCGCAAACGTGGTTTGATTCACTGATACAATTGGCCTATGCCTCATACATTTGTCGAAAAGATTCTAGCTCAGAACACGGACCTGGATAAAGTCGTGCCCGGCCAGGTAGTCGATGCCAGGCCGACCGTTGCCTTGAGCCACGACAACACCGCCGCGATTGCAAAGATCTTCCAGGCGATGGGAGCCACGCGGGTCAAACATCCTGAACGGCTGGCCATTACCCTGGATCACGCAGCCCCGGCTCCAACCACGCAGCATGCCCAGAACCACGCCCAGGTGCGCGCCTTCGTCGCTGAACAGGACATTCCTCACTTCTTCGAGGTGGGGCGCGGCATCTGCCACCAGGTGTTGTGTGAGGAGGGCCTTATCCAGCCGGGCACGCTGCTGCTGGGGGCCGACAGCCACTCCACCCATTACGGGGCGCTGGGGGCCTTTGGGGCCGGGGTGGGCCGCAGCGAGATGGCGGCCATTTGGGCCACCGGCCAGCTCTGGTTGCGGGTCCCGGAGAGCATCAAAATCGACTTGAGCGGGGCACTTCAGCCCTGGGTTACCAGCAAAGACGTGGTGTTGTATATCATTGGCCGCCTGGGAGCCGACGGCGGCCTGTACGCCAGCGTGGAATTCCACGGCCCGGCGCTGGCCGGGATGTCGATGGCCAGCCGCTTCGTGTTCACCAATATGATGGCCGAAATGGGGGCCAAGACCGCCTGGGTGGCTCAGGATGACGTGACCTTCGCCTGGCTCGAAGCCACGGGCAAAACCCCCGGCGCGCCCGACACCTGGCGGTCCGCCAGCCAGGCGCTCCAGCCCGACCCGGACGCCCGTTATCTTTCGCGACACGCCTTCGACATTTCGACCATTGAGCCCCAAATCGCCTGCCCCCATACCGTCGATAATGTCCTTCCCCTGTCGCAGGTGGCCGGGCGGAGGCTGCAACAGGCTTTCCTGGGAACGTGCACCAACGGCCGCCTGGAAGACCTGGCCGAAGCCGCCAGGGTCATCGCCGGCCATAAGGTCGCCCGAGGGATGCGCCTGCTGGTCATTCCGGCCTCGTCGCAGGTTTATTTGGAGGCGATGCGGGCCGGTTACCTGGAGACATTGTTGCAAGCCGGGGCGGTGATCAATTCGCCCGGCTGCGGGCCGTGCATGGGCAACCACCTGGGCGTGCCCGCTACAGGCGAGGCCACGATCAGCACGGCCAATCGCAACTTCCGGGGGCGGATGGGGACGCCCGATTCGGAGATTTACCTGGCCAGCCCGGCGGTTGTGGCCGCCAGCGCCGTGGCAGGGGAGATTGCGCATCCTGCCCAGGTCGCAGGTCGCAGGTCACTTTCCTGAAACCTGCTACTTGCTACTTGTCAAAAAGGAACACCCAATGTCAACAGACTCCATCCGGGGCCGGGTTTGGAAATATGGCGACGGCGTCAACACCGACGTTATCTTTCCCGGCAAGTACACCTACACCGTCAGCGATCCGGCCGAGATGGCCCAATACGCCCTGGAGGATTTGGACCCGACCTTTGCCGCAAACGTCCAACCCGGCGATGTCATTGTGGCCGGTCGCAATTGGGGCAACGGCTCCAGCCGCGAGCAGGCCGCCATCTGTCTGAAGGTGGCCGGGGTGGGGGCCGTCATTGCCGTCTCGTTCGCCCGCATCTGGTATCGCAACGCGATCAATAACGGCTTGCCGGCCCTGGCCTGCCCCGAGGCGGTGGCCGCGCTGCAAAAAGGAGATGAAGTGGAGGTCGATCTCGAAGCGGGTCACATCCGAAGCGGGGCCGGTGTTTTCACCTTTCCGCCCTTTCCTTCGTCCGTTCAGGCCATTTTGGCCGCCGGGGGGCTTATTCCATATTTGAAGCAACAATCCGACTGGAGCTAGGAGGAGAGACTATATGCTGCGAGCGCGCGACGTTGCCCTGTTGGGGCTGTTGGTGGTAGCGACGGGGCTGGCGCTCTGGCCTCGCGCCCTCCAGGCGCAAGGGGGGGTCCGGCCCAACCACGCCGGTTTCCCGGCCCGGGAACCGCCGGTGGACCCGCCGCAAATACCCCCCTTCATTTTGCCGGTGAAGGGCCCGCCCGGCCCCAGCACCTGGTTTTTGGGCCAATCCTACGGCAACACCGTCGGCGCGTTTCTGCTGCGCGAGATGTTCTACCTGGCCGGCCAGGGGCTCCACTTCGGCCTCGATTTTGCCGCGCCCTGCGGCACGGAGATCGTGGCGATTGGCGATGGGATCATCAGCGAGATCGACGCTCACGGTTCCGGCCCGCACAGCCTGATCATCGATCACGACAACGGCTACAGTTCGCTCTACGGCCATTTGCTGGAAAGGCCGCCCTGGACGCCCGGCCAGCGGGTCAGCCAGGGGGAGGTGGTCGCCCTCAGCGGCGACCCGTTCGGAACCTGCCGCTCCGCGCCGCACCTGCACCTGGAGATTCGCAGCAATTTCCACGACCGGACCTACAACCCCGTGCCCCTGATCGACGCCGATTGGGACAACCTGGCCCTGATCGGCAGCTTTGGCCGGGGCTACGAGCGCGATTTGGATAATCCGCGCCGCTGGCAATCGCTGGATGACCAGCCGACCGTCTTCTTCGGCGGGCCGCTGCTCAACGATTACGCCCGGCCCTGGCCGCCGCCGTTGGGGGAGCGCCGATGATGCGGTTACTGCGTTGGTCGTTGGGCTTCCTGTCGCTGGTGGCGGTCGCTGGCTGCGCCACCAGCCAGGCCGCAACCCAACCCCCGCTCGAGACGGACCCGCCGGCGTCGCCGGCCATCGCTCAGGCCGTTGAAACGTCCCCGCCGCTTGCCACGTCCACAACCCGGCCCGTCCCTTCGGCGACGGCGACCCCTACCCCCCGCCCAACCCTTACCCCGTTGCCGACGGCGACCCTCCAACCGACCGGCACACCCACGCCGACGCCCTCCCCGACGCCCTCGCTGCGGCAGCTAACCGGCGGCGGGTGTTGCGTCCAGCCCTTCTTCTCGCCGGACAGTTCGATGGTCTTGTTCATCGACCGGCCCGCCGAGGATGCGTCGCCGGGCATCTACGGGGTGGACCTGGCCGCCGCCGGGAGCGAGGCGGTGCTGGTCGATGAAACGATTGGCTTTCGCTCCCCGGACCGAACCATCGTGGCCCGGCCCGTTGAGGGCAATGGCCGCTTGATGCGCTTCGAGGATGAGCGGACCGGCCAAACCTGGACGGTCGATACCAACGGCAACTGGCCGGTCTTTTCGCCGGATGGCCGGGAGGTCTATTGGAACGCCACCGACCGCGACGGGCCTTACGACGAGCGCCGGACCGACATCTGGCTGGCGAACGTCGACGGCAGCCAGGCCCGGATCGTGGCCAGCGTCTTCGGCGGGGGGGCGATGCAGTGGTTCCCGGACGGCCAACGGCTGTTGATGAGCGGTCGAGCGGAGCGCATTGGCGAAGAGGAGAGCCTGTTCGTTCTGTCATTGAGCAAAGGAACAACGCTGGAGTTGGCCCGCGAGGAACGGCTGCGAGGCGGCGAGGTGTCCCCCGATGGAACCTGGGTGGCCTACTTCATCACCTTCTCCGGGGAGCCGGAGCGCGATGGTATCTGGCTCGTTCGCGCCGATGGGACAGAACGGCGCAGACTGGACTTCTTCGGCCCCTATCGCTGGCGCGATGATAGCCATCTGGTCTATATCCCCTTGCGCGCTTCAAGCAGTGAGAGTATGGTATTGTGGGAGCTGGATGTGAACAGCGGCCAGCACCGCCCCTTGACCGATCCGGAAGCATTGTGGTTTACGGTCGCCAACGGCGACTGGGAGCTGTCACCCGATGGCAAGAAAGTGGTTTTCGTCTCCGGGCAGGACAAGAATCTGTGGTTGATTACTTTGCCCTAACAATGGCGAGACGGTTTCAAAGCGCAGGAGGTAAGTGATGAGTGTGGTAACCTTTGAGGGTATTGTGGAGAATGGTCAGATACGATTGAAGACAGATGTGCGTCTGCCCGACAAAACGATGGTCTACATTGTTGTTCCTGGCATAGAAGTTGAGCAAGTTGCTAGTATTCATACTCCTCGGTTGGTTCATCCTGAACAAATAAACGACTTCAAACTGGAAATCATCGAGGAGTCTTCAGATGCCAGCCTATGACACCACTGAGTTTGACCCGCCGGCACCAATGGCGCAGGTGACCTTGCGCAATCCTGACACCGATGCCGTCTGGTCAGATGTGCCAATGTTGCTAGATTCTGGCGCTGATGTAACTTTAATCCCGCAAGCAGCCTTAGATGTGTTGGGCCTGACTGTGGTCCCAGACAGGCGCTATGAGTTGATAGGTTTTGGCGGGGGCACAAGTTTCGCTCCGATTGTACGGTTGGAGCTTATTTTCTGTCGCCGAACCTTTCGCGGGCAGTTCCTGTTGGTTGAGCAAGCCTGGGGTTTTCTTGGACGCAATGTTTTGAATGCAGTACCATTACTTTTGGATGGACCGCGCTTAAACTGGAAGGAATTGAGTGCCAAATAGAGTGGAAATAATCTGTTTGGTGCAGAGTGAGTTAAGCGATGCGTGATCGCCGACCGCATCAGATTTGGTTGGGCCTGGGGGCCAACCTGGGCCACCGGGCCCGTAACCTGGCCGCCGCGTTGGACCGGCTGGAAGCACAGGTGACTGTTGTCCAGGTCTCGCCTTGCTACGAAACCGAGCCGTGGGGCATCCGCGACCAGCCATCTTTCCTGAACCTGGTTTGCCGGGGCCAGACCGGGCTGGAGCCGCAGGCGTTGCTGGCCTTCCTGAAAGGCATCGAGCAAGAGATGGGGCGGGGTCCGGGCATCCGTTACGGCCCGCGCCCCATTGACCTCGACATTCTATTTTACGACGATTTGATCTTGAACGCGCCCAACCTGACCATTCCTCACCCCCGTCTGCACCAGCGGGCCTTCGTCCTGGCCCCGCTGGCCGATCTGGCCCCCGGTCTGGTCCATCCATTACGGGGGGAGACGGTGGCCGAGATGTTGGCGGCGGTGGGCAGCGAGGGGGTGGCGCGCCTGGGCTCGCTGGGGGAGCGACGGCCACTCGAGTGAAACACACCCCACCCAAACTTCGCTTTTGACTTTCGTTTTGGAGCATGTTATAGTAGGGCCTCCCCAGGTGAAAGAGCAAGATCTCTCGGCAGGCTGCCAAGGCCATCGGCTTGCAAAGGGCAGCCCCCCGAGGCGCGCCGGGTCGGACCGGGATAAGCGGCTCACAAGAGCGACCGTCGAGGACTTTGCGAGAGAGCTCGAACCGGAAAGGAGGTGATGCCCGCCGCCGGTGCTTGCAGCCAGCCTCAACCCTGTTCCCTTCAAGCCTCAGTTATAAAATTAAGATCAAGGAGGATCGTTTATGGACATCAGCCAGGATAAGTTGCTTTGGATGTACGAACGGATGCGCTCGATCCGCGAGTTCGAGGAGCGGCTGCATGAGGACTTCGCCGCCGGAAAAATCCCCGGCTTCGTCCACCTGTACGCCGGCGAAGAGGCCGTCGCCGTAGGGGTGTGCGCCAATCTGGGGGATGACGATTTCATCACCAGCACCCACCGGGGCCACGGCCATTGCATTGCCAAGGGCGTAGATATCAAGGCCATGATGGCTGAAATTTACGGCAAGGCGACCGGGGCTTGCAAAGGCAAGGGCGGCTCGATGCATATCGCAGATGTGGGGAAAGGGATGCTTGGGGCCAACGGCATCGTCGGGGGTGGGCCCCCGCTGGCCTGCGGCGCCGGCCTTACGGCCAGGGTGAAAGGCACCGACCAGGTGACGGCTTGCTTCTTTGGCGACGGCGCCTCGAACCAGGGTACGACCCTCGAGGGGATGAATCTGGCCGGCGTCTGGAAACTACCGGTCGTCTTTGTCTGCGAGAACAACCGCTACGCCGAAACGACCTCGCCCGACTACTCCGTCTCGGGTCAAGATATCGCCGCCCGGGCGCGGGGTTTTGGGATGCCCAGCGTGGCCGTGGACGGCCAGGATGTGTTCGCCATATACGAAGCCGTCCGGGAGGCCGTGGGGCGAGCGCGGCGTGGCGAAGGACCGACCTTTATCGAGGCCCAGACTTACCGCTACTACGGCCACTTTGAAGGCGATACCATCAAATATCGCGACAAAGAAGAGGAGGAGTTCTATCGCTCGCAAGACTGCCTCCAACGCTTTCGCCGGTCCGTCATAGACCAGGGATTGCTGAGCCAGGCCGAACTGGACGCCATCGACCGCCAGGTCAGGGAGACCATAGACGAGGCTGTTGCCTTTGCTCAGGAAAGCCCCCTACCAACGCCGGCGGACATCTTAACCGACGTCTATGTCAGCTTCCCCGAAGCAGAACTGTGGCCGTTCCAAACGGTAACGGCCTAGGTAAGGAGGTAACGCTATGACTGAAAGACAGTTGAGCTACCGTGAGGCGATCAATGAGGCTCTACAGGTGGAAATGGGCCGTGACCCAACGGTGATCTTAATGGGCGAAGACGTGACCGGGGCTCCCCACAGCGAGGACCCGGCCCACCTGGATGCCTGGGGCGGCGTGCTGGGCGTGACCAAGGGCCTGGTGCACGAGCACGGGCGCGAGCGGGTGCGCGACACGCCCATCACCGAGTCGGCCTTCATCGGCGCCGGCGTGGGCGCAGCCGCGACCGGCTTACGACCGGTGGTCGAACTGATGTTCATCGGTTTTATGGGCGTCTGCCTGGACCAGATCGTCAACCAGGCGGCCAAGATGCGCTATATGTTTGGCGGCAAGGCCAGCATCCCGCTGGTGGTGCGCACGACGATCGGGGCCGGTTTCCGGGCTGCGGCCCAGCACTCAGACTCGCCTTACTCCACTTTCGTGCATTACCCTGGCTTGAAGGTTGTTGCTCCGGCGACGCCCGCCGATGCCAAGGGGCTGCTGGCCGCCGCGATTCGCGATGACGATCCGGTCATCTACTGCGAAAACAAGTTGCTGTACGATGTCAAGGGCCCTGTGCCCGAGGGCGAGTACGCCGTTCCGCTTGGCCAGGCTGAGATCAGGCGTGAGGGGGATGACGTGACCATCGTCGCCATTTCGCGGATGGTCCACGTTGCCCTCGAAGCCGCCGATCAAATGGCCGGGGACGGCGCTGGCATCGGCGCGGAGGTGATCGACCTCCGCACCCTGGCCCCGCTGGACGAAGAGACAATCTTGAGCTCGATCCGCAAGACGGGCCGGCTGGTGGTCGTGGACGAGGACAACCCACGTTGCAGCGTGGCCACAGATGTGGCCACCCTGGCCGCGACCCAGGCCCTGGAGTATCTGAACGGGCCGGTCCGGCTGGTCACAGCCCCCCACACGCCTGTGCCGTTCAGCCCGGTGCTGGAGGACTTCTACGTCCCGACGCCGCAGCGCGTCGTCGAGGCTGCCCGCGAGACACTGGTCTAGGAGGCTGCATGGCATTCGAAGTTGTCATGCCCAAGTGGGGCTTGAGCATGCAAGAGGGTCTGATCAGCCAGTGGCTCAGGCAGGAGGGGGATCAGGTCGAGAAAGGTGAGCCGCTCCTGGAAGTCGAGACGGAGAAAATCACCAACGTGGTCGAAGCGCCGGCCTCCGGCATTCTGGCTCGAATCCTTTACCCCGTTGGCAGCCAGGTCGCGGTCAGCCGGGTCATTGCCGTCATCACCGCACCGGGCGAGGCCGTGCCCGAGATCGTTGGGCCGGGTGAGGCTGCTGTGCCGGCCGAAGCGGCCCCTGTGGCCGGTGGGGCTCCGCCAACGCCGGGGCCTCGGCCGGCCCCGGCGCGGATGAGCGCCATCCGCGCCATGCCCGCCGCCCGGCGCATGGCCAAAACGCATGGCCTGGAGCTGGCCGCTATCCGGGGCAGTGGGCCGGATGGGATCATCACTAAGGAAGATGTCGAGCGGGCCCTGGCAACGCAGTCGGCCCCGGCCGGCCAGCCCTTGCTGAAAGTCTCTTTCTTCAGCGACGGCCACCGCCTGGACGGCCTGCTCTACACGCCTGAGGGCCTGGCCTCGGAGGAGAAACGGGCGGCGGTGGTGCTGTGTGTGGGCTATACCTATCTCAAGAACCTGGTGATGCCCGACATTGCCAAGGCCTTGAACGCGGCTGGCTATGTCGCACTGATCTTCGACTACCGTGGCTTCGGTGACAGCGAGGGTCCCCGTTGGCGCTTGATCCCCCAGGAGCAGGTGAACGACGTGCGCGCCGCGTTGACCTTTGTGGCCGAGCAGCCCCAAGTTGATCCAGAACGGCTGGCTGTGCTCGGCCTCAGCCTGGGCGGGTCAAATGCCATCGCCGCCGGCGCCCTCGACCGGCGGGTCGGCGCGGTCGTCGCCATCGAGGCCATCGGCGACGGCGAGCGTTGGTTGCGCAGCCTGCGCCGCCACTGGGAATGGGTGGAGTTTCAGACCCGTCTGGCGGAGGACCGCCGGCAGCGGGTGCGCAGCGGGCAATCCGCTCAGGTGGACCCTCTGGATATCGTGGTGCCTGATCCCGACTCCCGGGCCTTTCTGGAGGAGGTTTATCAGGAGTTCCCACAAATGAGGTGTGACCTGCCGCTGGAAACGGCTGAGGCGTTGATCGAGTTCCAGCCTGAGACGCTGGTCGAACGGATTGCCCCACGGCCGGTGCTGTTCATCCACGGCGCGGCCGATCGCCTGGTGCCGGCCGACGAATCCCGTAGCTTGTTCGCCTGCGCCGGCCAACCACGGCAGCTAGAGGTGGTGCCGGGTATGGGCCACTTCGATTGGGTCATGCCTGGCAGCCCCGGCTTCGGGCGCGTGACCGATCTGGTGGTCGGCTTCCTGCAGGAGTACCTCCCAGCTCAATGATCACCGTCGGCATCATCGCCAACCCCGCTTCGGGCAAAGATATCCGCCGTTTGGTGGCCCATGGTTCGGTGTTTGACAACGACGAAAAGGTCAGCATCGTGCGTCGGGTCTTGCTCGGATTGGAGGCCGTGGGCGTCGAGCGCGTCTGGATTATGCCTGACGCCTTTGGTATCGGCCACAAGGCCCTCGACGGCTTGCCGCTCAAGCAAGACGCCTCGGTTCTCTCCATGCCGACGACGTTCACCCAGGCGGATTCAAGGCGGGCGGCGGCGCTTATGGCTGAAGGCGGGGTTGGCTGCCTGGTTACCCTGGGCGGTGATGGGACCAACCGCATCGTGGCCAAGGCCAGCGGTGACGTGCCCCTGATGCCCATCTCCACCGGTACCAACAACGTCTTCCCCACCATGATCGAAGGCACCATTGCCGGGCTGGCCGCCGGCCTGGTAGCGCGCGGGCTGGCCCACGAGTCCGTGCGCCGCGTGCCGCGTTTAGATGTCATCCGCGAGGATGTCCCCCAGGGCAGGGGCGAGATAGATGCCAGCGACATTGCCCTGATAGATGCCGTCGTCTACGGCGAGCGGTTCATCGCCTCTCGGGCCATCTGGGATGAGTCCAAAATCAAAGAAGTCGTCCTGACCCGAGCCCAACCGGGCAATATCGGCTTGTCGTCCATTGGCGCTCATCTTCTGGCCGGGAATTACCCACCTGGGCAAGGTCTGTATCTCCGCATAGGGCCTGGCGGTCAGCGGGTGCTGGCGCCGATTGCCCCCGGCCTGATCCGGGCGGTAAGCCTGGCCGAGTATCGCCTCCTGGCGCCAGGTGACGAGGTTGTCATCGGCCAGCGGCAGCCCTGTGTGCTGGCTCTCGACGGGGAGCGCGAAATCGAGTTGCAACCAGGGGCGGCCGTCCGTCTGCGGCTCAACGACAACGGCCCCAGGGTCATCGATGCGCACAAAGCCGTCGAACTCGCCGCGCGAGGGGGGGTGTTTATCCTGGAGCGAACGCCTTGAAATGAATTTCAGGCTGCTATGAAAAGTCCGTTCAAAACGGACTAAAACGAAGCGAAGCAGCCGGTTTTTAACCGACTTCGCCTTATTAGCCCAGAGTTTCAACTCGGGGTGAGGCTGAGTAGTACTCCATCAAGGCAATTATGATTAATCGTAGGTCATGTTTTTAACGTGACCTACGTTTATCAAAACCAGTTTGATGAGGTAGTAGTTAGCTGGGGCAAAAGGTAAGCCGATGCGATGTTTAACGATCGGCCGGACAACCTTCGAATGGGGTCGTCGCACATACATAATGGGCATCCTCAACGTCACCCCCGATTCTTTCTCCGGCGACGGCCTGCTGGCTGGAGGCGAAGATTGGATCGGACGGGCCGTGGCTCAGGCCCGGGGGTTCTTCGCCGACGGGGCTGACCTGGTTGACCTCGGCGGCGAGTCCACCCGCCCAGGCGCGCAGCCGGTTGGCGCCGCCGAGGAGATGGCGCGGGTCGTGCCGGTCATCGAACGGTTGGTTGCCGCCGGGCTAGGGCCTGTTTCGATTGATACCTATAAGGCCGAGGTAGCCCGCGCGGCCCTGGAGGCCGGGGCGGATATGGTTAATGACGTCTGGGGCTTGCGCCGCGATCCGGCCCTGGCCGGAGTGGTCGCGGCTCATCGGGCCCCCGTCGTGTTGATGCACAACCGCAGCCGGCCCGAGGCCGTGACGAGCGACCCGCGCCTGGGCGGAATGTACCTGGGGACGGAGTACCACGATCTGCTGGAAGATGTCAAGGCCGAGTTGCGCCAGAGCATCGCCCTGGCCCACCAGGCCGGCATCCCCGACGAGCACATCCTGCTCGATCCGGGCCTGGGTTTTGGCAAGACGGTCGCTCAAAATTTGGAGCTTATCGACCGCCTGGAAGAATTGCGGACTCTCGGATACCCGCTGGTGGTTGGCCCCTCGCGTAAATCGTTCATTGGCCGCACGCTGAACCTGCCGGCGGGGCAGCGTCTGGAGGGCACCGCCGCGACCGTGGCTGTGGCCGCCGCCCGGGGGGCCGACGTGGTGCGGGTTCACGACGTGGCGGCTATGGCTCGCGTGGCCCGGATGGCCGATGCCATCGTCCGGCGGGCGGATTATAAACCCCAACCCTCGCCGGATTGAACCATTTTCAACGATTATCGTATTTATCATACGTTCCTGAGCGTTCCCCGCCCAAACCTGGGCGGCGCAGATACAAACCATTGCCAGCACCGGCACGACCGCCGGAATTTCATTTGACATCTTACACATTATTGAATACAATCAAGCGGATTTCCGGCGTCTCTAAGTTGGATCAAGAATAGAGTTGTTCCCGAATAAACGGTGTTGAAGTGACCGGCACTTTTGGGGACGTTTCCAGCCTCATTGTGAAGAAAAAGAGTCTCTTTAACGAATGTTCTGGCTACCCTACGCTTTGGTTTGTTGACTGAAATAACTCACGGATTCTCACAGATTTTCACGGAATTTTCTTTATTTTTTGATATAATTAGTAGTTGTCCAGAAATAACTTGGCGTTTTTGCAGGGTGTTTCTTGGGAAAAAGTGAAAAGTTATTTACGGACAGTTACTTAGTGTTTATCCGTGTTCATCTGTGAGCCATTTCTGGCTCTTTGAGCTTTTATGGGGTTTTGTAGCACAAGCTGTTAGCTTGTGCGGGACAAACTAACACGCTTCGCGTGTCCTACATTACCACACAATTCCTCATAGAGCCCCATTTCTAAAACTGTAGGGTGGCTAGACGAATGTTCAAGTGCCGGTCACTTGCCGTTGCTTAAAAGGGAACAACTCTAATCTTCAAAGGGGGAGCATGACGAAGTTTTGGTTCTTGTAAAGGCACCCCAGTTTGCTTTCCACTTGGATAGCGGCCAGGGAAACTCATTTTATGCCTGATGGGTTATGGCCGTGACGTCAAACGTTGTTGCCGGGTAAGACCGGGTTTCGGAGCCGCGGTTGGCGGCCAATGCAATAGGGTAATGATCGGTCCAGGGCCGATTATTATAAAAAATTCGGCTCTTTGAGCTTTTATGGGGTTTTGTAGCACAAGCTGTTAGCTTGTGCGG
>JBHHXL010000030.1:0-23455 GCA_046757065.1 Anaerolineae bacterium | reverse complement strand
CCGCGCTGGCGGCCCACGGCGTCGATCTCGTCCACAAAGACAAGGGCCGGGGCCTGTTCCCGGGCCTTCTTGAACAGGTCGCGGACGCGGGAAGCGCCGACGCCGACGAACATCTCGACGAACTCGGAGCCGGAGATGCTGAAGAAGGGCACGCCGGCCTCGCCGGCCACGGCCTTGGCCATCAGCGTCTTGCCGGTCCCCGGCGGGCCGGCCATCAGCACCCCGCGGGGGATGCGTGCGCCCAATTTGGCGAACTTTTCCGGCGCTTTTAAGAACTCGACGATTTCCTGAAGCTCCAGCTTGGCCTGCTCCGCCCCGGCCACATCGTTAAAGGTAACCTGGGGGTGGTCCAGTGTGGCTTCTTTGGTGGACGAGCCGGACATCACCCGGGGGTTGCTGCGCCCGATGCTGTTGAACAAATTGCCGGCCCCCCGGCTTTGGGTATTGCGCGTGGCGTAAAACACCAGGTAGCCGATCAGGGCCAGGGGCAGCAGGGTCAGCAGCAATGTGCCGGCGTTGCCGTTGCGCGGTTCCTCGACGACGATGGGCAGCTCGGCCAGGGCTTCAGGCGAAGCGCCCAGGAGCTGCAAAACCTCCACTGCGCTGATGTTCGACTCTTTGCGGGCGCTGATGCGGCTCTCGTCCATCTTGACCGCGATCAGGTAATCCCCCCGGACAATGAGGGTTTCCACCTCTCCGGCCTCAAGGGCGCTGACAATTTGGGGGAGCGAGGCCGGTTCCGGCGGGGCGCTTTGCCTGGACACCAGGAGCATATAAAGAACAACCAGAGCAAGAAGACCGGCGGCAATAATTAGCCACTGCTGCGTTGTGGGTAGCCGTCGTTTTTTCTGTCGGGAATGGTCATCAGGCTTCATGGTTCATTTCTCCGTTTGGATTGGGGTAGGTAACTATGTCAATTGTAACGGGTGCATTTGGCAGGTTAAAGAGTACCTTTGGGTTAGAAAGGATTAAAGATAGATTAGTGGCGATTGGGTCGAAAACCAAGCGGGTAATACCACGATGTCCGAGGGTACTTTTGGGTCAATCGACTCGCCGAATGCGTTGCAGATAGCTCGATGAGGCCAAATAGGAAGGATAGCAGGGCGTCTGGGGAATTACAAATCCGTCGCCCGTGTTTCCCCAGGTCGTTGGGCCGGGTTGGGCGGGAGGGCAAATGGGTTCGGCGAAAACTTTGGGAATTTTGGGATTACCATTGCAGCAGGCACATTTCCGTGGTCAGGCCGGGGCCGAAGGCCATCAGCAGGCCGTAGTCGCCCGCCTGGGGCTTGCCCTCCTGCTGGATCGCCTCCAGGACAAAGATGACGGTCGGGGAGGACATATTGCCCTTTTCGCGCAGCACACGGCGCGAGAATCGCAGCGCGTCCGGCTCAAGGTTCAGGGCCTGTTCCAGGTAATCCAGGATTTTCGCGCCGCCGGGATGCACGCCCCAGAAACGAATGTCGTGGATCGTCAGGCCGTGGGGGCGTACCAGTTGTTCAACCAGGCGGGGCGTGTTGTCGCGCAGCACGTCGGGAATTTTGGTGGACATATTCATCTTGAAACCCCGGTCGGTCACGTGGAAGGCCATATGGTCCAGGGTTTGGTAGTCGCAGTAGGTCAGGGTATCGATGATCCGGGCCTGCCCTCCGTTCCCGGCGCCGAGGACCACCGCCGAAGCGCCGTCGGCGAAGATGGCCGAGGCGATCACGTTTCGCAGGCTGCGGTCGTGCTGGAAATGGAGGGTTGTCAACTCCAGGTTGAGGATCAGGACCTGGCTGTCGGGGTGCAGGGCCAGGCCCCCCAGCGCCCGTTGCAGACCGGGGAAGAAGCCGTAACAGCCCATCCCGATGATGGCCGTCCGGCGCAGGGTGGGGCGCATCCCCAACTGCCCGGCCAGCAGCACGTCGAGGCCGGGGCTGTCGAAGCCGGTGCAGGAGACGACGACGAACTCGTCGATGTCGCCGGGGCCAAGGCCGGCCCGGTCGAGCGCCCGCTGGATGACCCGCCGGCCCAGGCGCTGCGCCTCGGCCAGGTACAGGTCGTTGCGGACCTCGGTGCTGGGGTTGGCGGCCAGCCAGGCCGGATCGGTGATGACGCTGTGGCGGGTGTCGATTTGGGCGGCTTCAAACACCATCCGCGCCCGCCGGTTGTCCAGGTAGGGGGCCAGAAACCCATCGTAGATTTCCATCTGGGTGTAGCGGTGTTCGGGAACGGCAGTGGCTAAGCTTTGAATGTGTGGCTGGTTCACAATTCCTCTCCGGGGGATGGGTCGCTGGTGTCACAACCGGCCGCTTTCCATCGCGGCCAGCAGGTCCAGACTCCGGTGAAGCGGATCGGCGGCCACGCGCCGGGCCACCGCTTCGGCCTGGGCCTGGGCCTCGGCCCGGACGGCGGCCTCGTCCATCGTCAGGGCCCGGCCGTCTTCGACCAGGGTCTGCCCGGCGACCATGACCGTTTTGACCTCGTGGCCGCTGGCGGCGTAGACCAGGTTGGGCACGATGTTGCGCACCGGGCTTTCGACCACGGGCGACAGGTTGGGCGCGCTCAGGTCAACGATGATCAGGTCCGCCTGCTTGCCCGCCTCCAGCGAGCCGATCTCGTCGCCCAGGCCGGTGGCCCGCGCGCCCTCAATCGTGGCCATCCGCAGCACCTCCCAGGCGGGCATCACCGTCGGATCTCGGTATTTGATCTTGTTGAAAAGGGCCGTTAGCTTCATCTCATTAAACATATTGTTGCAGTTGTTGCCGGCGGCCTGATCGGAGCCGAGGGCGACCAGCCCCCCGGCCTGGCGAAAAGTGTGGGCGGGAGGGACGATGCCGTCGATGATGCCGATGCTGCCGGAGCAGAGGGCCATCCGCGCCCCGCGCCCGGCGATGAGGCGCGTTTCCTCGTCCGTGGCCTCGGTCAGGTGGACGGCCAGCAGTTGGTCGTCCAGGTAGCCGAGGTCAGCCAGGAACCGGGGCGACCGCCGGCCGTAGCGTTTGAGCATCTGGTCGATCTCGCGGTCTCCCTGGGCCAGGTGCATGTGGATCATCAGACCCTCGCGGTCGGCCAGGCGCTTGACCTGTAGCAGTTGCTCGCGGGAGAGCATATCGGGCCCCTGCGGGCCGAGCATAACCGTGATGCGCCCGCCGGCCTGGCCGTGCCACTCGCGGGCAAAGGCAATGGCGGCGTCGATGGCCGCCCGGCAGGCGTCGTCGTCGAGCGGGTATAGCTCGCCCACCTGCCAGCCGGCCATCCCGCCGGCGGGCAGGGCGTTGATGGTCGGCGTCAGCCGGGCCCGGACGCCGGCCTGGGCGAAGACCTCAGCCCAGCCGGGCACGGGGTCGGTATAATCGCCGAAGGTGGTGGTGCCGGTTTTCAGGGCTTCCAGGACGTTGAGCCGGGTTCCGGCCAGGGCCGCCTCCGGGGTGACGTGGCGGGCGTAGGGGGCCAGCGCTCGCTGCATCCAGTGCCAGACGTCTTGTGCCAGGCCGCGCACGATGGCCCAGGGCGTGTGCATGTGGGCGTCGATCAGGCCGGGCAGGATGGCGCAGCCGCCGGCGTCAATCGTGGAATGGGCTTGATAGCGGCCGGTCAAGTCGGGCGTGGGGCCGACGGCGGCGATGCGGTTGCCCTTGACGGCCAGCGCGCCATCGGCAATGTAGCCGACGCCCGGGCCCTGCATCGTGAACAGGTGGGCGCCGGTGATGAGGGTGTCTGCGCGTTCGGCCATCGTTCACCTCGTGATGATCAAATAGATGCCGCCGCAGGACAATAGCACGCCGATGGCGTAGCGCCAGGTCAGCGGCTCCTGCAACAGGGTCAGGCCGGCCAGGCTGGCCAGCAACAGCCCCGCCAGGCGGATGGTTGGCGAGGCAATCGAAATAGGCGCGCCGGCCCCAAAGGTGGTGTACAGGCCGATCGTCACCAGGCTGAAGGCAACGCCCACGCCAAGGGCGGCCAGCGCACCGGCCGGCTGCACGAATTGCGGCAGGCCCTGGTGGCGCTGCCACAGCACCCAGCCCAACCCGAACAGGAAGGCGCAGCTTCCGTACAGCAACAGGGCCATACTGTTGGACAGCCTGCCGGCGGCCAGTTTGACGAACAAATCGGCCAGGGCCAGGAGCAGGGCCGTGCCGAGGGCATAGGTCAGCCAGTTCATAACGAGAAGTGTACCCCACGCTGCCGCCAGGCGCAAGCCGGGGATGGGCGGCGCTCCAACCTTAATTGGCAAGCAAAGCATATATCAAGTAAAATAATTATCGGGGCCAACCAAACCTTAGGAGCAGTAATGCCCGAAATCTCCAGGTTTTACGGCATCGTTGTCTTTATGAACTATAACGACCATCCACCCCCTCACTTTCACGCCAGGTATCAGGAACACGAAGTGACCATTGAAATTGAGACCGGAGTCGTGACCGGCAAAATGTCAAAACGGGCGTTGCGAATGTTGTTTGAGTGGTTGGAAAGCCATCAGGAAGAACTGATGGACAATTGGAAACGGGCGAGAGCACGGCAGCCCTTGGAGAAAATAGCGCCATTGGAGTAAGGTAAGGAGCAGATATGTTTCTGCACGTGGCAGAAGTGACTTACTTGAAAGAATACCGGCTAAGGCTCGTGTTTGATGATGGCGTCATCAAGGATGTGGATTTACGTGATGAACTGTATGGTGAAGTCTTCGAGCCGCTGAGAGAAGTCGAGTTTTTTCAGCAAGTGACGGTAAATCCTGAGACGAACACCATTGAGTGGCCAAATGGGGCAGATTTTGCTCCTGAGTTTTTGTATGAAATCGGCCGCGAAGTAAAACCGGTCAGGTCAGAAGAAGTAGAACCTGCCTGACCTCTGCACGCCTCTTGAAAAGGTCAACCAGGGAAATAGGGATGATTGCCTCCTTATTCAACTCCGCTAAATATCTGGTACGTGAGGCTGATTTCGAACCGGCCTATCTGGCCCTGCATCGCTCCGGCGAGCTGCTGCGCCGGGCCGAAGAGGCCGTGGCCGGGCTGGCCGAGTGCCGCGTCTGCCCGCGCGATTGCGGCGTGGACCGGCTGGCCGACAAAGCCGCCGCCTGCAAGAGCGGGCGCTTCGCCCAGGTATCCAGCTACTTCGCTCACCTGGGCGAGGAGGATTGCCTGCGCGGCTGGAACGGCAGCGGCACCATCTTCTTCTCGATGTGCAATTTGCGCTGCGTCTTCTGCCAGAATTTCGACATCAGCCAGGCCAACCGGGGTCAGGAGGTATCGCCCGCCGGACTGGCCGGGATGATGCTTGAATTGCAGGAGGCCGGCTGCCACAACATCAACTTCGTCACCCCGGAGCACGTCGTGCCCCAGGTCCTGGAGGCGCTGGTCCTGGCCGTCGAGGCCGGGTTGCGCCTGCCGCTGGTTTACAACACCTCGGCCTACGACTCGCTGGACAGCCTGCGCCTCCTGGACGGGGTGGTCGATGTTTATATGCCCGACCTGAAGCTGTTTGACCCGGCTCTGACGCTGCGCTACCTCAGGGCCAAGGACTATCGACAGGCGGCCTGCCGGGCCATCAAGGAGATGCACCGCCAGGTGGGGCCGCTCAAGTTCAACGAGCGGGGCCTGGCCAGGCGCGGGGTGCTGGTCCGGCACCTGGTGATGCCGGGCCTGCTTGACGAGACGCGCCGGGTGTTGCGTTTCCTGGCCGAAGAGGTCAGCCCCGACACCTACGTCAATGTGATGGCCCAATATCACCCGGCGGGCAAGGTTGTCTTCAGCGACAAGTACGCCGAGATCAATCGCCCGCTGGCCGGGCCCGAATACGAGGCCGCTCTGCAACTGGCCCGCGACGCCGGGCTGCGCCTGGATGGCCGCCGGCCCCTGGGGTGGTGGGCATTATAGATGAGCTCCCAAATCCCGGCTCCTCTGAGTAGCCGGTCGCGGCTGGCCAATGCGGCGGCGCTGGTGATGGCCCTGTTTGTCGCCAGCCGGGCTTTGGGCTTACTGCGGGAGATCGTCATCGCCCGGCAATTCGGGACCGGGGCGGCGCTGGATGCCTATCTGGCCGCCTTTCGCCTGCCCGATTTTTTGTTTTACGTCATCGCCGGGGGAGCCCTGGGTTCGGCCTTTATCCCCACCTTTGCCAGCTACCTGGAAAAAGAGGGCACTGCCGAGGCGTGGCGTCTGGCTTCGGCTACCATCAACTGGGTCTTGTTGATTCTAGGGGTAGCCGGGGCGATGGCGGCCCTGCTGGCCCCGCAAATTGTGGCCCTGATCACCGGGTTCCCGCCTGCCCAGCAGGCCTTAACCGTTGTGCTGATGCGCTGGTTGTTGATCTCGACGGTCGTTTTCGGGGTGAGCGGGGTGGTCATGGGCGTTCTCCAGACCCGGGGGCATTTTCTGCTGCCGGCCCTGGCGCCGGTCTTGTATAATTTGGGCATCATCGGCGGGGCGTTGTGGCTGGGGCCGGTGATCGGCGTTTTGGGGCCGACGCTGGGGGCGGTGGCCGGGGCGTTGTTGCATCTGCTGGTGCAGGTGCCCGGCCTGTGGCGGCAGGGGATGGTCTACACGCCTACCCTGGCCCGGGCCCATCCCGGCCTGCGCCAGGTGGCCCGCCTGATGGGGCCGCGCGTGATCGGGCTGGCAGCGGTCCAGCTTAATTTCGTGGTCAACGTCTTCCTGGCCTCGGGCTTGAGCGAGGGCAGCCTGTCGGCCCTGAATTTCGGCTGGATCATTATGCTCTTGCCCCAGGGGGTCATCGCCCAGGCGGTAGCGACGGTGGCCTTCCCGACCTTCTCCACGCTCGTTGCCAGGGAAGCCTGGGCCGAACTACGCCGGACGTTCGTCACCACGCTGCGCGGTGTCCTCTACCTGACTCTGCCCGCTGCCGTGGGCTTAATCCTCCTGCGCGAGCCGATCATCGTCATTTTGTTGAAGCGAGGGGCCTTTGACGCCAGATCGGTCGAGTTGACGGCCTGGGCGTTAGGCCTGTATACGCTGGGGCTGGTTGGGCACGCCGTGGTGGAGATTTCGGCCCGTATGTTTTACGCCCTGCATAACACCAGGACGCCGGTGCTGGTTGGCCTGGGGGCGATGACCCTCAACATCGTCCTCAGCGTTGTCTGGTTACGGCTGTTTGCCGGATTCGGTTGGCCGCCGCACGGCGGGTTGGCCCTGGCCAACTCGCTGGCCGTCACGCTGGAAATGATCGTGTTGCTGGTGCTTTTGAAACGTCCGCTGTCGGTCCCGGGGGGGGCGGAGGCCGAAAAGATGCCCGCTGTCGCCTGGCGGATGGGGGGGGCTGCCCTGGGCATGGCGCTGAGCCTGATCTTGCTGACCCTGCTGGTCTCCGACCGGAACCCCTGGCTGCTTGGGTCGCTTGGCATCGTCATCGGCGGGGGGGTGTACGGCGGCCTGACCCTGTGGCTGGGGCTGGACGAACCGCGCGCCTTCAGCCGGCGCTTGCTGCGGCGGTTTAGTTAGTTTCTGGCGCGAAGCGTGCCCCACCGACGGGGTTTCGCACCGAGCACTGGTTAGAAGGGGCGCAAGGTTGTGCGCCCCCACGCTGCGTCGCGCCTGGTCAGAAGCTCGGAAAGGGTATAAAAAGCAGGATCAGGCCAATGCTCAAAGCCGTCACAAAACTGGCCCCGGCCTTGGAAAAGGCCGCGACCCGATCCAGTTTGTCCTGCTTGCCGTTCAGCATCACAAACAGCCGGGGGGCGAAGGCTACGGGGGAAATAAACCCCAGCCCAAGGACGATGAGAAGCAATGAAATGGTTCGTTCGGAAGCACCCAGCAATCGATCTGACAGGCCGATAGGCAGTGTTTTGTCGGAGGGCGCTCCCTGAAAAGCCATCATCGCCATTGTGAACTCGACCTCGACGACGGGCACCACCCACATCAGGATGACCAGGCCGCTCAAATAAGCAATCAGGCGCAGGTCGCCGGGCGCATTCGGATCGACCAGCAGCCTCAGGCTGGAAGGTCGCCAGCCGGCGGCCAGCCAGGCCAGGAGGGTAATGAACAAGAGGTGGACGAACTGGTCGATCACCAGCAGATAAAAGCCTTTGCCTTGAGAGGTGTCGGTAAAGACGAAGGTGCGGAACTGGTCGATAAAGGTGTGCCCCACCCACAGGGCGATGATCCAGATCCACCAGCCGGGGGTCAGGCCCCATAGCACAATGGCGGTTGCGGCGGTTACAATCGTCACGTGTATCAGTAAACCGGTCCATCCCTCTCGTTTAAGGAGAACCAGCCAAAAGGGTTGTAGCAGAAAATCGCCCAGCAGGTGACCCAGCAGCAGGCGTAGAAAGAAGGAAAGGGCTAAAGTCTCAGGCAGCATGGCTAACAACCTCGGCTGGATTTGCGGAGAGCGGCAATTGCAGCTCGACACGCGTTCCTTCTCCCGGCCGGCTGGTGATGTTAAAGGTCCCGTTGACGATATCGGCGCGCTCGTGCATGGTCAATAATCCCAAACTCCCTCGTTGGGCGTAGGCTTTTTGCACCGAACTTACATCAAAACCGACGCCGTTGTCCTCGACAGTGATGGACAGCGTATCGCCAACCTGTTCGACGCTTATTCTCAGGTTGTCTGCCTGAGCGTGCTTCTTGGCGTTGTTGATGGCTTCCTGGACGATTGAAAACACTGTCGATTCCGCATTGTGGCTCAGACGGTTGATGCAGCCACTGATTTGCAAGTCAATTTCAAAGCTTTCGTTTTTTTGCAATTGCTCGACGTAGACCTCCAGGGCGGGTATCAGCCCTTCAGCCTCGAGGATTACGGGCCGCAGATCGAACAGCAGCGTTCTGACCTGGTGCAACGCTTTTTCCGCCAGAGCCATCGTGTCGGCGATGGCCTCATCCGCGCCGGGAGATGACCGTCGCCGCAATTCCTGGCAGAAGTTGATGTTCATAATAATGGCCGACAGCAATTGAGCCGGGCCGTCGTGCAGATCGAGGGCCAGGCGTTTGCGGACCTGTTCTTCAACGGCGATCAGGCGGTCGCGCTCGGCCCGCACCCTTTCGTACAGGCGCGCGTTTTCGATGGCGATGGCCGATTGGGCGGCAAATGTGGACAGCGTGGTTTGGTCTTGTTGGCTGAAGTAGCAGCCGGGCTTCTCGTTGAGGACCTGGATAACACCGATCAAGCGCCCGCGCACCAGCATCGGCACGCACAACAGCGAGGTAACGTCGGTGTGGAATTTGCGGGAGATGGCCTGGTAATGGCGGTCATCGCTGTGGACATCGTTGACAATGAGGGGCTGGCGATGGCTGGCTACCCAACCGGCAATGCCTTGATCGCGGGCCAGGCGCTGGCCTTCCAAATCCTGGCCGGCCCCACCCTCGATGACGGCGAATATCAGCTCATCGTTGTCCTCGTCCAGGAGTAAGAGGGAACCGGCGGACCCGTGAACGACTTCCACCGCTGCGGCCAGGATTTTATGTAAAAGAGGGGTGAGGTTCAATTCAGAAATTAGGGATTGGGCCACCTGGTGGAGGGCTTCCATCGTCGCCAGGTGTTCGCGGTTTGCGCGATGGTCTGCTTCCAATGCAGCCAGTTTTGCTTCCAGCGCTGACAGATCTCTGGATACTACGTCTTCCGTCAACGGTTAACCTCTTCGCTCAAACTTCTTTAGATAGATTAGAACGGAACTCGTTCAGGGGCCTCGTCTCTGATGCTGGACAATGAAACTACCGGCAGCTTGCGCAGAAAAAGGTGGCGTCTGGGCGTGCTTGGGCTATGGTAATGATTCCTGGTCGGGCAATTCATCGTGGAAGGGAATACGTCGCAGCTCGTTAAGTGTTGTCTGAGATGAGGCATAGCCTGGTATGTTCAAAGACCTCTAACATAGCTCAAAAGCACCAGGCGCAAATCTTAGAGGATTATACCATTGTTGCATGGGGGTTGACAATGGGACATAAGGGCGGGCCATTTGACGGCGGATCGTTTTGCCGCCCCTCTGGATCGTGTTAGAATGTACGCTCGATAAGCCTTTTCTTCTCGCAATACCGCAAAAGCTGCATTATGAGACCGTGATAGGACGAATGACGAAAAACACGTTCTCAGTAGCCAATTCGTCCTTCGTCTTTCGTCATCGCCATCTTGAAATTTTTGCGCCTGCACCGCCATCAAAAAAGTTAAATTTGTGACCACGCAAAGTATAACAAACTCCGTGATCAGCTGAAGGGGAATATGAAACGATGGAATTTGCTCACCTGGAAAGCCGCTTAAACTTCCTGGATGATGAGTATCGGCAGGAAAAGCGGGAATTAGCCCAACTGCGCCAGACGGTTGACAGCCAGCGCGCCGAAATTGAAGAGTACCACCAACGAGTTCAAACGCTTGAAAGCGAGTTGGCCCGGGTTCAGGCTCAAATGCAGCGCCTGGATCGCACGGAAGATATGATGCAGCGTTTCAAGAACGAAGTGATGGCGATGTTGGAGGATCAGGATAGCCGTCGCCGGCAGGCGTTCAAAGACGCTGATCGCGCCCGCCAGATGGAACTTGATTCCCACGCCAAGGCGTTGAACGAAATTCGCCGGGATGTGGAACGAAACCGGCGCTTCGATGAAGACCTGGCCCTGGCGCGGACCGAGGTCGAGCGCCTCGGCGCTTTAGTCGTTTCGATGCAGCAGCGACTTGACCATCTGGCCAAGCAAAACGATGAGCGAGTGCGCGCGGTCGGCTACCTGGAGAACCAGCGCAACAATGATGCGAAAAAGATCGCTCAGCTTCAGGCGGAGGTGGCTGATCTTTTCAAGCGCATCAATCTCAGCGCTTCAAAGCTTGAGATGGTCGAGAAACAAATGCCGGAATTCGCCAAATTCAAGCAGGCTGTCGATGGCATCGATGAGAATACCCGGCGCAGTTTGGAGAACTATCAGTATCAGGCCGCTCAGTTTGAGCGCCAGGTGCGAAACTGGACCGAGCAGGCCGACGGCTACCAACGCCGGATGGACGATTACGAGGCCCGGATGGACCGCTACGCCGAACATTACCAGCTCAATCGAAAAGCGTTGGAATCCTTGCAGGAATTTCAGGAGCGCCTGCAGCGCGACCAACACGAAGCGATGGAGCTGCAACGGCTTGCGGAGGAACGGGCGCGGCATCGCCTGGAAGAGTGGCAAAACGCGGAGGAGCAGCGGCGGCACAGAGAAGCCCTGGAGTGGGAACACCGCTTCAAGACCTTGCACAAGGGTGTGGAGAAAACCCGGGCGCGCGTTGCCATCATCGAGGAGATTGTGCAGTCGCTACAGCCACAAATCAACCTGCTGATCCAGCTTGCCGAGGAGGACGCCCAATCGCGTCTGATGGCCGCCCGCGAGTGGCTGCACCACCTGGAATCATTAGCCACGGACGAGGGTAAGTAAGATGCGCGTCATCGGCACCGCCGGCCATGTTGACCACGGCAAATCTACCCTGGTGAAAGCCTTGACCGGCATCGACCCCGATCGCCTGAAAGAGGAAAAAGAACGGGCGATGACCATCGACCTGGGCTTCGCCTGGGTGACCTTGCCCTCCGGCGAGACGGTTGGCGTGGTAGATGTGCCCGGTCATCAGGATTTCATCAAGAATATGCTGGCCGGTGTTGGCGGTATTGATGCTGCTCTCCTGGTGGTGGCCGCCGACGAGGGCGTCATGCCCCAGACGCGGGAGCACCTGTCCATCCTCGATTTGCTGAAGGTCTGGGGCGGGCTTGTGGCGATTACCAAAGCCGATTTGGTTGGCGATGAAGATTGGCTGGAACTCGTTCAGGCGGATGTGGCAGAAACGCTCGACGGCACGGTGCTTGAGGGCGCGCGCATTTTGCCCCTTTCCGCCACCACCGGCCAGGGTATCGAAGAGCTACGCCAGGCCCTGGACGAGGTGTTGGCCCAGGCCCCGCCCCGGCCAGACCGGGGCCGTCCGCGCCTGCCCATCGACCGGGTGTTCACCGTCAGCGGCTTTGGCACGGTCGTGACCGGGACGCTGATCGACGGGCGGTTGCAAATCGGCCAGGAAGTGGAGGTTTTGCCAAAGGGTCTCAAGGCTCGTATTCGAGGCTTGCAATCGCATAAAAAGAAAGTTGAAGTGGCCGTGCCAGGCAGCCGGGTTGCCATCAATCTCAGCGGTGTGGACAAAGTTCAGTTGGCGCGGGGCGACGTGGTGACGCTCCCCGGCTGGTTGGAGCCCTCGCAACTGATCGATACCCGCCTGCGCCTGCTGCCGGATGCGCCGAAACCGGTCAAACACAATCAGCAAGTTGAGGTGTTTGCCGGGGCCAGCGAAACACCGGCCCATCTGAGGTTGCTGGGTATGCGGAGCCTGAATCCCGGCGAAGAAGGCTGGGTGCAACTGCGGTTGCTGAAACGCATTCCCGTTGTTCGGGGCGACCATTTTATCGTCCGCCAGGCTTCGCCCTCGCTGACCGTTGGCGGGGGCGTTATCGTCGATCCGCTGCCACGGCGGCGGCATCGCCGGTTTCGCCGCCAGGTATTGGCCCGGCTGGAAACCCTGGCCAGCGGCACCCCGGCGGACTTGCTGTTGGAAACCCTGGACCGGGAGGGACCCCAGCCGGTTCGCCAGCTCATCGCCAACAGCCCTTTCTCGCCTGAGGGAGCAACGGCGGCGCTGAGGCAATTGCTGGAAACCGGCGACGCCTTTGCTTTATCCGCCCGCTTATCGCCCAACGCCGAAAATCTAGCCGCATCCAAGGAGATAATCGCCTCCAGGGCGGGGTGGTCCGCCCTCTTTGGACGCCTGGCCTCGACCTTAAGCGATTATCATCATCGATACCCGTTGCGGGCCGGTATGCCTCGAGGGGAGATGAAAAGCCGCCTGAAACTGGAGACCCGCCTGTTTAACGAAATCATCGCCTACGCTGCCCGCAACGGCGCGCTTGCGCTGACGGAAACCCACGTGCGCCTGCCCGACTACGTGGTGGAATATACCCCTGCGCAGCAGCAGGCAGTTGAGGCCCTGTTGGCCCGCTTCAAAAAAGCCCCTTATAACACGCCTTCATATAAAGATTGCCTGCTTGCTTTGGGAGGTGATGAAGAGTTGCTTGGCTCTCTGGTCGAAAGCGGCGTCTTGCTTCGCCTGAACCCAGATGTTTTGCTATTGGGCAGCACCTTCGATGAGTTTTTGGCCTGGCTGCGGGAGTTCATCGAGCGGAACGGCTCGATCACGGTAGCCGGGCTGCGGGACGCCTTCAACACGAGCCGCAAGTATGCTCTGGCGCTGCTGGAATTTACCGACGCCCAGGGCATCACCCGCCGCCAGGGCGACGAGCGTGTCTTGCGTTGAGGTTTGCAACTTCCGGCGGGAATTCTCGTAGCATAGCGTGAAACACAATTCGCTTGCTTGAGGTGCTGGAAGGATGTCTACAGGAAGAAGCTTGCGCCGCTCCCGGCGGCGGCGGTTAATTGCAGGGGTGTGCGGCGGGTTGGGAGAGTTTTTCGGCATCAGCCCGTTCTGGTTCCGGCTGGCGTTTTTGATCGCCTTGATCCCGGGCGGTGTGCCGGGCGTGCTGGTCTATGTGCTCTTGTGGATCATCATCCCCAAAGCGCCCAGGCACGCTTGAGGGCCGTGAATTCGCCATCTTTTGCCATTTTTGGGTCATTACCGGGCTCAATTTGACAGGTGATCGGGCCTCAAGGTATAATGCACTGATGTAATGTAGAAGGATCAACAACCCAGACACAAGGGATTTGAAGTTTTATGCCGAAGCGTACATATCAGCCAAAAAAGCGCCGTCGCGCGCGAGTACACGGCTTTCGGGCGCGAATGGCCAGCCGGGGCGGCCGCAGAGTGATCAAGGCGCGCCGGGCCAAAGGCCGTTCCGCCCTGGCCGTGCAACCGAAACATCCCAAGCGCATCAACTGGAACGCCGGCTAAGCGGGCCGGCCGGATCGGCCCTGGGCCCGTATGGAACGCCGCTACCGTTTGCGCCGAAACGCCGATTTTCAGCGGGTTCGCCGCGAAGGTAAAGCCTGGAGCCACCGTCTTATTGTCTTAGTCTCGTTACCCAACCATCTGGCAAACAACCGTTACGGTTTTGTGGTTAGCAAGCGATTAGGCAAGGCAGTCCGGCGCAACTTAATCAAACGCCGGATGCGTGAGGTGGTTCGTTTGCATCAAGAAGAAATCAGTCAGGGATGGGACTTGGTGTTCATAGCTCGCCAGCCAACGAGCATTAGTTCTTTTCGAGAAATCGAGCAAGCCATCGAAAACCTGTTACGGCGATCGGGGTTGCTCGAAGTTTCAGTCAAACAGAGGTAGGTTGTGGTGAAATACCTGGCGATGGGACTTATTCGTTTCTACCAACTGACCATCTCTCGCGTGTTGCCGCCCTCTTGTCGATTTTACCCGTCGTGTTCCCATTACGGCTACGAAGCGATTAAGAAATATGGTCTGGTTAAAGGGGGTTGGTTGACGGTCAGGCGGGTCGGTCGCTGCCATCCCCTTCACCCCGGCGGCTACGATCCTGTTCCTTGATTTCTCACCTCTGGTGCCTGCCCTGAGGAGGATAAAGATATTTTGCGCGTTCATATAGTTAAACCCTTGGCCGCCATTGCGGTGGCTGCGCTGGGGGTATTTATTTTGTTGGCGTTGAGCCAGATGGCTCGCGCTTCCGATTCTGACGAAGCGTTGGCCCTGCCGCTGACCGGTAATCAGGCTCAACTGGAGCAAATTGATCTCCAAAAAACCGCCAGCAGCCAGGCCGTAAACCTGGGAGAGCCTGTTACTTACACCGTCTCGATTCAAAACAACGGCGCTGAGAGCATCGAAGGCGAAATCACCGATATTATCCCAGCGCCGTTAATTTTGCAGGCGAAATCGGTGACGGCTACGCAGGGTGTGCCTCGCGTTGAGGACAACACCCTCACCTGGCGCGGCAATATTCCGGGCAACGGCCAGGTTGTGCTCACCTACCTGGCCATTCCACCGTCAACCGGCAGTCCCCAGCAAGGGATTGTAAATACGGTTATTTTCGATAACGGGGGGGGAACGCTTGAAGCCAGCGCCACCGTCAATGCGGTTGCCGTCTCCCAGGGAATTTGGGCAAATTTTGTTAACTTTATTGCCATTGCCCTGGTGTTTTTGGATGATACCCTCTCCGGGTTAGGCGTTCCCTTTGCTTTTGGGTTTGCCATTATTCTGTTCACGGTCATCGTCAGGCTGGTTACGTTTCCCCTGAACATGCAGCAAATGCGCTCCTCGCTGGCTATGCAAGAGCTGCAACCCCGCATCAAAGAGCTGCAGAAGAAGTATGCCAAGGACAAAGAGAAGTTAAACCAGGAGACGATGAAGCTGTACCAGGAGGCCGGTGTCAATCCCCTGGGCGGCTGTTTGCCGATGGTGGTCCAGATGCCCATCTGGTTTGCTCTCTATCGCGCGCTTTTCTCTTTGGCCGAACAGGGTGTGCTCACCGAGGGATTTTTGTGGATTCCCAGCCTGGCCGGCCCCGTAACGGACCGGACGGCTGGCATCAGTTGGTTGTTCCCGTTTGAAAACGGCGCGCCGCCCGTCGGCTGGCCCGATGCTGTGGCCTATCTGGTGCTGCCGGTGCTGCTGGTCGTATCCCAGCTTGCCACCCAGCGGATGATGACGCCGCAGAGCGATGACCCCCAGCAGCGGACGATGGCGCAAATGATGATGTTTATGCCGTTTATGTTCGGCTATTTCTCGCTGATCGTGCCGGCCGGGTTGAGTTTATACTGGTTCACCAGCAACGTGCTGGCCATCGGCCAGCAGTACCTGATGAACCGCCAACGCCAGCAATTGAAGGCGGCCAAAGCCGAAGCGCCGCCGCCGCCCATCACGGCCACCGTTGACCCTGCGCCAGAGCCTTCTGTGCCCATCCAGAAGAAATCGAGAAAAGGATCCAGGAATGCCAGGCGGAAACGCAAGTCTAGAAAGTAGCGCCAAGACCGTTGAAGAAGCTATTGAGCACGGTCTGGCCGTTATGGGTCTCGACCGCGAGGAGGTGGAGATTGAGATCCTCAGCAAAGGCAGCCGGGGTGTCTTTGGCCTGGGCGCAGAAGATGCCGTCGTTCGCCTGACGGCCAAGGCCCAAACAGCCGAGGAGGAACCCGTCGAAGTTCCGGCAGGTGATGATATTAGCCACGACGCGACCTCTGCGGCGGTGGCACTTCTTGAGAAGTTGCTGGCGTTAATGGATGTCCGGGCTGAGGTTGAAACCTATTCCGGCGCAGACCTGGTCGAAGAGGGCGAAGACCCGCCGCTGGTTCTCAATATCAAGGGGAATGACCTGGGTATCCTGATTGGGCGTCGCGGCGAGACGCTCGGCGCTATTCAGTATATGCTCCGGTTGATGTTGGGTAGAGAGTTGGGGCATTGGGAGCCGGTGGTGGTTGACGTCGAGTCTTACCGCCGCCGCCGCCGCCGGTCCTTGCGGCAGTTAGCCAGGCGGATGGCCGAACGCGCGGCGCTGACGCATCAAAAGGTTGTTTTGGAGGCGATGCCGGCCTACGAACGCCGCATCATTCACCTGGCCCTGCGGGATCACCCCCAGGTGGTCACGCAAAGCGTCGGGGAGGGCCAGAATCGCAAGGTCACTATCCTGCCCAAATAGTGGCGATACGCAGTCAAGGTTGGGCTTTTACTCAAGAGGGGGCTATCCGGTTTCGATAACGGGAATAACGATTTTACAAGGAGCGAGCAATGAGCAAGGCAGATATGTACGTGAAGTTTTTGAACGACGAAGGGTATCGCCCGGAAGTAGATAGTGACGGCGATGTGCGCTTCAAATCTGAAGGAGGAACTTATTTCGTCTTTGCCAATGAAAACGACCAACAGTTCTTCCAACTCGTATTTCCGGCGTTTTGGTCTATTGACAACGATGCAGAAAGAAGAAAGGTCCTCGTTGCTGCTGACCACGCTACCCAAAAAACGAAAGTCGTAAAGGTCTATACCGTTGGGGATAATGTATGGGCGAGCGTGGAACTCTTCTTTGCCTCCCCCGAACAATTCAAAGAAACATTCTCGCGAAGCATCAGCGCTCTGAAAGCAGGCGTCCAAAACTTCGTGCAGAAAATGCGCGAGTAAATTCGCCCCGTATGATTCCGCAACAACACCTGAAAAAAGCTCAACCCCTGATGACGTTGTCGTTGTAAAAGAGGGGCGCGTCGGGGTTGGCCTCGTGCGCCCAGCGGAAGGCCATCTCAATATACTCCGGGCCGATGCCCCGCAGCCAGAAGCTATCCCTCAACGAACCATCGCTTTTCGGTAGTTCCCCCGTCAAGTGTTGCTGGCTCCAGACCAGGTTAAGATGCACTGCCAAGGCGCAAGAACGCTAGGTTGCGCTTGATTTTTGGTTTTCTTGGCGCACTTCGCGTCTTGGCGGTTCAATGCACCCCCCTATGACCCAACAACACCCAGGCGGGGGACTACCGGCTTTTCTCAAAGAACAAAATCCGCCTTGGCTTGCGCCTGGCGGCGGCGTGGGGTACAATCGGGCACCAAGATCAGCTATGCCTGCACTTACATCTATGACCCGACCCGATTACCTGTTGATAGGAAATGTAACTCAAGACATCCTGCCCGATGGCAACTATACGGTTGGCGGTACGGTCACCTACGCCGGTTGCACGGCGCAAAAGTTGGGGGCCAGGGTGGCCGTCGTTACCGCCGCTGCCGCCGACTTTGAGGTGCCGCCGGATATGGCCGGCCTGGCCTGGCATTTCAAGCCCTCTCCCCACACGTTGACATTTCGCAATGTGTACACCCCTGAAGGCCGCCGTCAATATGTCGGCCCTATCGCCGCGCGGTTGCAGGCCGCCGATGTGCCGGCCCGTTTTCGAGATGCCCCCCTGGTCCACCTGGCCCCCCTGGCCAGGGAGCTGGATGAGAACATTGTGGATGCTTTCCCCAGGGCAAAAATTCTGGCCACAGTTCAGGGCTGGTTGAGACGATGGGACGAGGACGGCCGGGTTCATCAACGGCCCTGGCCGGGGGCGGCTCGCCTGTTGCCCGCCCTGCACAGCCTGGTGTTCAGCGAGGAGGATGTCGGCGGCGATTGGGACTTGATCAGGCGGTGGGCGGTCCAGACGCCGACGCTGGTCGTTACCCAGGGTTCCCGGGGCTGTACCGTTTTCCACCGTGGGGAATGTCGCCAGGTCCCGCCGCGCCCGGCGCGCGAGGTCGAGCCGACCGGCGCGGGCGATATTTTCGCCGCCGCTTTCTTTGTCCGCTACCACCAAACGGGCGATCCCTGGGCTGCGGCCTGTTTCGCCAATGTTGTGGCCTCCTTTTCCGTGGAGGGGCAGGGTTTGAGCAGCGTGCCCTCGCGGGTCGAGGTCGAGGCTGCGCTGGAAGTTGGTCTGGGCGCAACCGAAATGAGTCTTGAGGCAGGTTGCTAGGCGGTCGCGCGCTGAGCCAAAATCATTAGCCTAAGATTTGAGGGAGGCGATTTGGTGGCCTTCATTTATGCCCTGGCCAATCAGAAAGGCGGGGTTGGTAAAACGACAACGGCTGTCAACCTGGCGGCTTATCTGGCCGCTCGACAGGCGCGCGTCCTGCTGGTTGACGGCGATCCGCAATCGAATGCGACTTCCTCGCTGGGGGTGACCCCGGACGATTCGAAGAACTCGCTCTATCAGGTTTTGGTTGGCGGTTTGCCCCTGAGCGAAGTTCTTATTCCCACCTCTCGCCCGTACCTCAGCCTGGTGCCGGCTGCGCCGGCGCTGGCCGCCGTCGAAGTGGAGTTGGTGCAGGTCATCGCCCGCGAACAGGCCCTGCGCAAGGCGTTAGCCCCGGTGGTCGATCAATATGATTTTGTTCTGATCGACACCCCGCCCAGTCTGGGGTTGTTGACCGTGAACGCCCTGACGGCCGCCGACGGGGTCATCATCCCCGTCCAGTGTGAATACCTGGCCCTGGAGGGCCTCAGCCAGTTGATGCACACCATCAACCTGGTGCGAGAGAACCTGAACCCATCCCTGGTCGTGGAGGGGGTGGTGATGACGATGTTCGATGGCCGCACCAATCTGGCCGCCGACGTGGTGCGCGAGGTCAAAAATTTTTTTCCAGACGAGTTTCTGAAGACCATCATCCCCCGCAACGTTCGCCTGAGCGAGGCGCCCAGCTACGGCGAGGACATCCTGGCCTACGCGCCGGGTTCAACGGGGGCGCAAGCTTATCAGGCGTTGACCGAGGAGTTGTTGGTCAGGGTGCGGCAGAAAATTCAGGGGAGGGGTTGACGTGGCTAAAAAACGAGCCGGTTTGGGAAAGGGCCTGGAAGCGTTGATCCCCAGCCAGCCCAGCGCCCAGGTGCGCGCGGAAGCGGTCGAGATTGCCATCGACCACCTCCGGCCCAACCCGCACCAGCCCCGCCAGAGAATCCAGCCGGAGCAATTGCAAGAGCTGGCCGACTCCATTCGACAGCACGGGTTGATACAGCCGCTGGTCGTGACCCAGGCCGGGGCCGCGTACCAGATCATCGCCGGGGAGCGCCGCTGGCGGGCGGCGCAATTGGCCGGTTTGAGCAGCGTTCCGGCCATCGTCAAGGAAACCTCGCCCCAGCAGATGCTGGAATTGGCGCTGGTTGAAAACGTGCAGCGGGCCGATTTGAGCCCCCTTGAGGAAGCGGCGGCCTACGCGCACCTGATGGAGGCATTTGGCCTGACCCAGGAAGCTGTTGCTGAGCGGGTGGGCAAAAGCCGGGTGGCGGTGGCTAACACCGTGCGCCTGCTCAAGCTCCCGGAGGATATTCAACAGGCCCTGGCCAGCGAACAGATTAGCGAAGGTCACGCCCGCGCCCTGCTCGGCCTGAAAGACGTTCAGGAGCAGCGCCGGGTTCTGGAGGCCATCGTGGCCGGCGGCCTGAATGTGCGCCAGACCGAGGCGCTCGTCCGGCAACGGCTGGCCGTTCCTCCGAAACCCCGCTCGACGCCCCGGCAGCCGCTATCCCACCGCGATAAAGCGATCCAGGAAAAATTCCGGTCGAGATTGGGGACCCGGGTCGATCTTACGCGCAGCGAGCGCGGCGGCAAAGTGGTCATCCACTTCTACTCCGACGAGGAACTGCAGGCCATCTTCAGCGCCATCGCCGGCGAGGATTCCGAGCTGTAGAGCTGATCGATTGACAAACCTTAATTTGGGACGCAGAGAGCGCCTCGTTCTTGGCAAAGAATCGAACAAAGGTTCCATAGCTTCTTGCTTTGTTTCTTGCTATAATACCTGTTGGATACTCATTAGATAGATACCTATTGGGGGATACATTTGATGCATCCAGAGGGCAGTCTTCTACACATAGGTATCAACTATGTGATCACACCACCACCCGAAATCAACAAAGGGAAACTTCTGTCATTCCAGCAGGCGATGATTGATACAGGTATTGATTTTGACAATGTGGAGAACGGAAGCCGTGAAATAGTATTACTAAAGAAAACCCCTTCATTGCAAATACGGGTCATTGCTGCTCCCGATGCGCCAGTGGGGCAATTGCTCGTGGTTGCCCCTCATCCCCACCGCACCCCGGAAGATTTTGGCAGAGAGGCTGAGGCAATTGTTAGAGCTTTTCATAACACCTGGCGTACACCAAGGCAGATTCTATCTTGCGACTCAACGATTCGTTATCTCTACGAAGCTTCTGAGGAGCACGCTTTTAAGGAATTGTGGGAAACCCGGTTGGGACAGTCACAAGACGCATTGGCAGTATTTGGACGTCGGGTATTGGGCGGCGGCATTAGGTTTGTGATGCCGCCGGAGATAGGTGAGGAGGTTCCAACTCAGATAGAGGTAAAGATCGAGTCTTTTCTAAGAGATACCAAAAAGATTTTCATCGAAGTAGAATTCAAATGGCCTCAACCTAAACCACCAGGGACGCCATTCGAACCAAAGAGACTGATCGCTCTCGTTGATAATTACATCGAGGATCAGGTTAGAAGCTTTATGGCGGAGGGGCACGATGAGTAAGATTGGAAGCAATATCCTGATCGATATGGATGATCAACAGTCACTATATGTTCGTTGCGAGGCTAGCGAGCAATGGGGGCAGCCGCACGCGAACAACTATGATCTCATCAGCGACGGTAATCTGGTAGAAGGCCGCCTTCTGTTAGGGGTTTTCACCTCAGCCTCAACAATGTTCACCAGTCTGTCTAATTTCTACAAGGAACCGGCCGAGGGACAGAAACCAGGACAAGAGTGGTTCTGGACGGAGGAATGGCAGGCTGCCGAGAAAGCGGTTGAAGCGGACCTGGCGGCAGGTCGATATGAAACCTTTGACACAATGGAAGAATTCTTGGCTGATTTGGAGTAATTTGTGAAACATCGCAGAACGCCTCAATTTCGTAAGGCGTTCGAGGCATTACCTCCAGAGGTTAAAGACCAGGCGCGCAAAACGTTTCTCTTGTTTCAGGAAAATATGTCTCATCCCAGCTTAAGGATTGAGAAGTTGGAGGGGTATCCAGGAGTCTGGTCAGGGCGAATCAGCCAACAATACCGTTGGACATTCCACTTTGAAACTGATCCAGATACCGGCGAGCGTATTTGTGTCCATCGTGTAATTGGCGCCCATGATGTCGTGTATCGTTCACCATAGCCTAATGTTGCGCCAGGAAAAACCTCGAACTGCCCCCAGCGTTGGCGCCGAGTAAATCATCCCCAAAATCAGCAGAATGATGCCTGCCCTCAGCGATGTGGCCGGGGCTCGAATTAACAACAACGGTGCGGAGAGCGGCATGGCCGGAAAACGAGACGCTTCGGCTTCACCTCAGTGTGACATAAACTGTGGGCTTATTTCCGCCGTGCGGTTACGCGAGCGAGCTCGCCGCGTCCTCCTCTTGGGCCAGGCGAATGCCTTCCGCTTCATCGACCCGGCTCAACAAGAACCCTCCCACAATGAAGAAGACAATCAGCGAGACAATGCTCAACCGGCTGGAACCGGCGATCTGCCCCACCACGGCGAACAGTAGCGGCCCGACAATGCCCGCAAACTTGGAGCTCATGCCGTAAAAGCCGAAGAACTCCGCCGTTTTGGCCTTGGGCGTCATCGCTCCGAATAAGGACCGGCTCAGGGCCTGCGCGCCCCCTTGAACGGTCCCCACCAGGAACGCCAAAATCCAAAAATGCAGCGCCGTGCGCATAAAAAAGCCGCCGATCGAGATGAGGGTGTAAACCGCCAGACCCAGGTAAATACTGCGTTTCGTGCCCAGGCGCCCGGCCAGCCAGCCAAAGGCGAACGAGAAGGGAATGCCGACGAATTGGGTCATCAACAGAGCCCCGATCAGCGCCGTCTGGCCGATCCCGATTTCAGCGCCATAGATGGTCGCCATCTTGATGATGGTGCCGATGCCGTCGTTGTAAATCCAAAAGGCGATCAGGAAAATGAGCAACTGGCGGTAGCGCCTGACCTCGTGAAAGGTCGCGTTCAGCCGCCGGAATCCGGCCAAGAGGGGATTGACCCGCTCGCTGCCGGCTGAAGCGCCGGGCGGCTCCTGGACGTTGCGCAGCAGCGGCAGGGTGAAGACCGCCCACCAGACGGCCACGCTCACAAACGACAGGCGGGCCGCCAATTCTCCGTCGGCCATCAACTGGATCATAGCCACGTTGATCGCCAGCAAAATGCCGCCGCCCAGGTAGCCAAAGGCGTAACCCCGGGTGGACACCTGGTCGATGTCTTTGGGCCGGGCCACGTGCGGCAGCAACGAGTTATAAAACAGGTCCGAGGCGGCAAAGCCAACATTGCCGAGGATGAAAAACAGCGAGGCCAGCAACCAGTCGCCGGTCGTTACAAAATAGAGCAAAGCCGTGAACACGATTCCCAGCGCGGCGAAACTTGCCAGAAACCGCTTCTTGGCCCCGCTGAAATCGGCGATGGCCCCCAGGATGGGAGCCAGCAAAGCGGTGATGAGTAAAGCTACCGTCGAGGTGTAACCCCAGTACACGGTCGCCAGGTTGCCGGTTAACGTGGCCCCCGCGACCTGGCTGTAGTAAACCGGCAGGACGGCGGCCATCACCGTGGTGGCAAAAGCCGAGTTGGCCCAGTCGTACATGGCCCACGAGTTGACCACCTTGCGGTAGGCTTGTTCGGTCTGGGCCGTTAGCGTGCTCGTGGCAATGCCGGTCATCGTCTCCTCCGGGGGGCGGTTTTTGAGCGCGGCCATTGTAGCACACTCGCCGCCCGCCGGCAATCCGGCCTGGGCCAGGGGTCTGTCCCAGATTTTAGGCGAATTAGGTGCGACGCACTTCTGACGTGCATGTCAACGGACAGATCTATATGGCACAGGGGGGATTTTCGAGCCAATAACTTATTGTAAGTGCGTCGCACCTAAAACTTGGGACGCACCCTGGGCCAGGACGGCGTTTAGAGGAATGATGGAGATTAACGGTTGGAGATGTCTCGTTAAGTAGGGGGCTTAACGGGCGCTTGAATTGCTTCGTGGGTCTTTTGGGATAACGCCTCGCGGCTAAAATCTTTGGCGAAGTAATCGAGGGCGCCTAAGCCTAAATTTCGCACATTAAAAGCCGAATAGAGAGACAAAAGGTGGCGAAGACG
>JBHHXL010000029.1:0-23551 GCA_046757065.1 Anaerolineae bacterium | reverse complement strand
CGTCGAAGATGACGAAATCGGTGAAGGTGCCGCCGATGTCAACGCCAATGCGCATTTAGCGACCGATCTCGTACTGGCTGAGGTCCACCTCGGCCATTTTGACCCGCTCGAAGGCCGGGGGGCGGGGGTAGGGGGCGGTCGCGTCCAGGCCCAGCTTCATCCCCAGGCCCTGGTCGGTGGAGGGGTTGAGTTCGTGGCCGCGGGCCGCCGGAACCTGAATCAGCCCCGTTTCGGGCCGGAAGCGGGTGGCCAACGCCCACTCGACGTCCCCGGCGTCGGTCAGGTCCACATCCTCATCGACGGCAATCACCATCTTCAGCGAGGGGAAGGCGGCGAAGGTGGCCAGGATGGCGTTCTTGGCGGTGCCCTCCATGCTCTTTTTGACCTGGACGACGGCGTGGTAGAAGCCGCAGCCGCCGTGGCTGAAGTAGACGGCCTGCACGTCGCGCACCTGGCGGGAGACGAGCTTGTAGACGGCGGCTTCGCCCACCAACCCGACCGAGTTGTAGACCTCCTTGCCCGACAGGATCGTTTGCCAGACGGGGTTCTGGCGGCGGGTGATCTTCTTGACCCGCACCACCCAGCGATTGTCCTGGGCGGCGTAGTAGCCGGTCACCTCGGCGAAGGGGCCTTCCGGCTCGCGCGTTTCGGGCAGCATCTCCCCTTCCAGGATGAATTGGGCTTCGGCCAGGCCCTCGACCTCGACGGTCTGGCCGCGCACCAGTTGCAGCGGTCGTCCGGACAGGGCGCTGGCCACGCCCAGCTCGTCCCGGTCCAGCGGCGCAGCCGAGGCGGGCACGATGGCCGCCACGTGAACCGCCGGGCCGATGCCGTTGTTGAGGGTCACCTCGAGGGGCATGCCCCGTTTTTCGGCCCGCTCGTAGTAATCGCGCACGTGGCGTCCGGCGTCGAGCTGGACCGTCAGGCGGTCCGGCCCGACGACCAGGGCGCGGTAGATGGAGGCGTTGCGCACGCCCGTGTCGGGGTCGCGGGCGATGACGACCGCCGAGTCGATGTAGGGGCCGCCGTCGCCCAGGGCGTGGGTGGGGATGGGCAGGCGGCGCAGGTCCACCTCCGGCTCGACGACCTCGTTGGCCGGACCGCGCTCCGCGACCTCCGGCTCGACCGGCTTCGTCTGCCAGGCCTGGACGGCGTCGGCCACGGCAAAGGGCAGTTGGGCCGTCTGGCAGCCGAAGAGCCGGGCCAGCACGGCCCGGTTCCAGTAGAGGCCGACCAGGACGGGGAAGCGGTGGCCCTTGACCCGCTCGCACAGGACGACCTCCCGGCCCTCGAAGCGGTAGGCCACCCCCGTCAGTTCGTGGACCGGATCGACCTCGCTGCGCACCCGGACCAGGTCGCCGTTGGCCGCCAGTTGTTCGATGCAGGCCCCCAGATCGATTAAATGTGCCCGTTCCATTGGTTACCTCCTGTGGGGATACCCCCCGCTTGCGCGCCCCCGCCCGGCGATGAATTCGCCGGGCTACACCTTCGGCAGCGCCCGAACCTTCGGTCGGGCTTGGAGATCGCTTTTGGGGCTATTTAAGCCCCTTTGAAGGGGTGTAGCCGGGGGACTTCATCCCCCGGCGGACTCCGCCCTCAAATCTACTCCGAATCGACGAAAAGCGCAAAACCCCGCCGCCGGGGGTTTCAAATCTCGAACGGGTCCGGCTCCCCGGCGAAGATGCGCTCCAGGATGCGCCGCTCGCGCGATTCGAGGGTGCGCAGGAAGCGGTCCGCGCCGCGCATGCGCTTGAAGGCGGCGAAGCCCCGCTCCAGGAAATCTTGCAGTTCGTGCCAGCCCGCTTGACGGGCCGGACCCCCGGCCAGACGCAGGCTGAGGCCGACCAGGGGCAAAGGGTGTATTTCACTTTTGGGGCAAGTTTTGCGGAGTCGAGGCTTCAGCCGGAGATTAGTAGGCTTTGACCGGCTAAAGCCTCGACTCCAAAGCCCATTTTGCTAGCAACTCCATAAATTCGCCCCTAAACTGAAATGCTCCCAGGGGCAAACGCACCAGCCGGTCGATGCCCCGCCCGATCTCGACGATGAGGTCGATCTGGCGGGCGCGGTCGGCGTAGTCGCCGGCGCGGCGGCAGGCCTCGGCGTAGGCGGCGGGGGTGATGGCCTGGGCCTGGCCCGGTTCGTGGCCCAGGGCGGCCAGCAGGGCCCGGTCCAGGTCGTCGTTGAGGGCGTTCAGCTCCAGGGCCAGGGCCAGGGGCCGCAGGAGCCGGGCCGGCAGGAACTTGAGCATTATGGCGTGCATCTCCACCAGGTCCTGGTCGCGCCCGCTGAAGTCGCGCGGGGCGTAGACGTCGTCCAGGAAGAAGCGGCAGGCCGGGCCGTAGCGCCGGCTGGCCAGCAGGTCGGCGTGGGTGCGGGCCAGGCGCTGCACCTGCCAGGCCCGGAGGCGGGCCAGGTCCGGGTCGAGGCCGGATCCGGCCGTAGCGCGCCGGTGTTGGTGGCGGCGCAGGTGTTCCAGCAGCCGGGCCGCGTCCTGGGGGGAAGGTTGGTCGGTCATCAAGCCTGGGCGGGCCTCAGCCGGTGATCCCGACCCGGTCGGATTGGAGCGATCTGAACCTGGCCCCGTGGTTTATGGAGCGCACCAGTTGGGCGAAGCGGCGGGCGTTGGGATAGGTGTTCATAAACATATCTTTGGTCATGCGCACGTCTTTGGTCAGGTACAGCCGGCCGCCGTAGTTTGAAACAATCCGGTCTAACTCGTCCAAAAACCCGAACAGGCTGTCGTTGATGGGAAAGTCCAGGGCCAGGTTGTAGCCTTCCATCGGGAAGGAGATGAAACCCTCCTGGCCGCCGAACAGCTTTAAGACGGCCAGGAAGGAACCCAGGCCGCTCTCGGCGATCTTGTGGAGGATGGCTGTCAGGCCGTCCCGGCTGGCGTTTTTGGGCAGCACAAATTGGTACTGGGTGAAGCCCCGTCTGCCGTAGATGCGGTTCCAATGGTTGATGACGTCCAGGGGGTAGAAGAAGGTGTCGTAATCGACGATGGACCGGACCACGCGGTTCGGATGTTTCAGGTAGTAAAAGGCGTTGAAGGCTTTGACGCTCAAGGTGTTCAGGGCGAAACCGGGGAAGTTGAAGGGCACCGTCAGTTTCGGTTTGGGTCTCAGGACCAGGGGCGCCTGTTTGTGGGCCGGCTTAACCAGGTCGTCCAGCGTGGCGAACTCGCCGCGCATCAGCACCCCCCGGCCCATTTGCCTCCCTTTGCTCAGGCAGTCGATCCAGGCCACGCTGTAGGTCCAGTCCTTGGATTCCTCAAACAGGTCCATCAGGGCAGCCAGGTTCCCGGCTTTGAGCGTTTCCTGGCGGATGTAGGCCGTTTCAATGCGCTTCATACGGAACGTGGCCTGCAAGATGACTCCGGTCAGCCCCATCCCGCCGCAGGTGGCCCAAAACAGGTCCGGGTTTTCATCTCTGGAGCAGGTGATGACCGTGCCGTCGCCGAGCATCAGGTCCAGGCTGAGGACGTGCTGCGAGAAGTTGCCCTCCTTGTGCTGGTTTTTGCCGTGGACATCGGAGGCGATGGCCCCGCCGACGGTGATGAACTTCGTGCCGGGCGTGACCGGCAGAAACCAGCCACGAGGGACGAAAACGTCCAGCAGGTCCTCCAGGGTTACGCCGGACTGGCAACAGATCAGCCCCGTTTCTTCATCGAAAGCCAGAATCTTGTTGTAACGCAGGGTGGAGATGATGTGCGGCGATAGGGCAGAATCGCCGTAACAGCGGCCCTTGCCCCGGGCAATGGCGAAATCGACCGCGTTCAGCACCTCTTTGAGCCGTTCAACGCTGTCGAAATGGTGAAGTTCGGCCTTTACCTGGGGGTAGTTGCCCCAATTGCTGATAGCTTTCATAAGGTCAAAATCACCCCGGCCTACAACCCTCGCTCGCCGCGAATGTACGGCACGCCGAGCGCCGCCGGCGCGCCGAGCCGTTTCCTGGTCGCCGCCCGCGACCCCAGGACCAGGGCGATAATGGTCAGGATAAACGGGGTCATTTGCAGGAAGAAGCCGAAGTTGGAATTGATGTAGAGGGGGTTGGTCAGGCCGAACAGGGTGGCCGGACCCTGCAAATCCAGGATGGCCCGCCGCAACGCCCCGAACAAATAGGCCCCCACCGCCGCCCGGATAGGGTCCCATTGGGCAAAAATCACCAGCGCGATGGCAATCCAACCCTGGCCAGACGTGGTTTGGGTGCTGTACCAACCGGGTGAAACGGACAGGCTGATGGTCGCTCCGGCCAATCCGGCCAGACAGCCCCCGACAAAAACGTAAAAATAGCGCAGCCCGTAGACGTTGATGCCCATCGTGTCGGCGGCCTCGGGCTTTTCGCCGACCGCTCGCAGATGCATGCCGGGTCGAGTTTTGTAGATGTAATACCAGGCCAGCGGCGTAAAAAGGTAGCCGACGTAAACCAGAAAACTGTGATTCTCAAAAAAGATAGGGCCGATGAAGGGGATTGCAGCCAGAAGCGGGATGTCGAAAGCGGGCACCAGGGGCGGGTTTTGTCCGGTCAACCCCTCGCCCAGCACCAGGGCCAGCCCCGTGCCCAGGAAGGTCAACGACAAGCCGCTCACCACCTGGTCTGCCTGAAAATGAATGGTCACCAGGCCGTGAGCCAGACCCAAGACCCCGGCGAAGAGCATCGCCATCGCCAAGCCCAACCAGGGGCTGCCCGTCGCCAGCGAGGTGTTAAAACCGGCCATCGCCCCGATCAGCATCATCCCTTCAACGCCCAGGTTGAGAATGCCGGCCCGCTCGGTGAAGATTTCACCGATGCCGGCAAAGAGCAAAATGGTGCCGGTGGCCAGCCCGGCGTGCAAAATAATGATTGGATTCATGCGAACTCCCTTGAAAATAGCGTAGTTCAGGAGTCCGGAATTCATTCCGGACTCCTATTTTCACGCTTCGCGTTGTCGTCCCGTTAGGGACGGTCGGACTCCCTTGTCACCTTACTCCCTACTCCCCACTCCCTACCGCCCGCACCAAACGAACCTTGTACCGCAGCAGAACATCGCTGCTGATGACCATAAACAGGATGATACCCTGCAACATCAGCGACAGGCCGGAGGGTTGGATCTCTCGCCCGGCCACGATCAACGCTCCAAAGAGGATGGAAACCAGGATAACGGTGAACGGATTAAGTTTGGCCAGCCAGGCGACGATGATCCCGGTGAAGCCATAGCCCGGTGAAATGCGCTCTTGCAGGCGATGCACGACCCCGCTGATCTCTGACATGCCGGCCAGTCCGGCCAGCGCCCCGGAGAGCATCATGACCAGCACAATGTTGCGCACAATGTTCAGGCCCGCGTAGCGGGCGGCCTGGGAGTTGTCGCCGATGAGCTTGATTTCGTAGCCCCACCGGCTTCGCTCCAGAATCCACCAGACGATGGCCGCGGCCACCAATCCAAAGACGACCCCCAGGTGCAGGGTGATGCCGGAGAAGGCTTTGTACTGGCGGGCATAATCGGCCAGGCGGGGGAGCCAGGCCGAGCGATCAAAGGTGGGGGTCATCTGAAAGCCGGCGTCGCTCCAGGTGTTGAAAATCCAGAAATTGTTCCATAGAATCGCCACAAAATTCAGCATCAGGGTCGTAATGATTTCGTTGACTTGAAAACGGGCCCGCAGAAAGCCGGGGATAAAACCCCAAATGGCTCCGCCGAGCATACCCATAATTATCATTGCCCCAATGACGACAACTTTAGGGCTGCCGGGCGGCACCAGGGGCACCAGCACCACCAGGCTGGCCCCAAACGCGCCCAAATAAAACTGTCCCTCGGCCCCGATATTCCACAGCTTCATTTTGAAAGCAACAGCGCAGGCCAGCCCAACCATAATCAACGGTGTGGCCTTGACCATCGTATCGGAGAAAACGGCCCAACTGCCAAAGGTGGCACTATAGAAAAACCTGGCCACCAGCAAAGGCTGGCCGCCGATCAGCTTGAGGATCACGCCGCTAATGATGAAAGCGGCCACAACCGAGCCGATAGAGGTAACTGCCGGCAGCCACCTGGGGATGTCTTCCACGCGCTTTTCAAATGCCAGCGTCAACGGCAATGTAAAACCGCGTTTTCCCCCACTCGTAACAGTTGTTGACATCGTTTTCCCAATCCTTTCAGGTTATTGCCCGCTGTTGGAACGGCGGTAGCAAAGGTGCCGGAACTCAAGATTGCATGTCAGTCAATCTTCGACAGAGCCCTCAAGGTCCTGCCTGAGCCTGCGGCTCCCGGTCATCATCAGCCCGATTTCATTGATGTCGGCCTGCTCCGCAGCGACGATACCCATGATCTGCCCGTCGAAAATCACGGCGATCCGGTCACTCAGGGCCAGTAACTCCTCCAGCTCCTCCGAGATCAGCAAAATGGCGGTACCGGCTTCCCGTTGCTCCAGCAGCAAGCTTTGGATCGATTCAATGGCTCCCACGTCCAGGCCCCGGGTGGGCTGGACGGCGACCATCAGTTGCGGGCTGGCCGAAATCTCGCGGGCTAGAATGACCTTTTGCAGGTTTCCACCGGAGAGCTTGCGAGCCAGGGTTTTCACGCTGGGCGCTAAAATATCATATTGCTCCTTCAATTTCCTGGCCTGCCGGCGAGCGCTCGTAAAGTTGATGGTCCAGCCGTTGCCGATGGGTTCCTGGCGGTAGCTTTTCATAATGGTGTTCTCGGTGATGGACAGGTTGGGGGCGCTGCCGACCCCGGTGCGGTCTTCGGGAATATGGGAGACGCCGCTTCGAATGGCGGTGATGGGGGGGTGGTTGCCCACCTCATAGCCGTTGATTTTGATGTTGCCCTTGCACGGTCTGAGGCCGGTGATCACCTCGGCCAGCTCGCTCTGGCCGTTGCCGGCCACACCCGCGATGCCCAGGATTTCGCCGCTGCGAACTTCCAGAGACAGCCCCCGCAGGGCGGGCACGCCCTTGTTGTTTTCGGCGTGAATGTCTTGCACCGCTAAGACCACCTGGCCCGGCTGCTGAGGCTTTTTCTGTACGGCAAACACCACCCCGCGCCCGACCATCAATTGGGCCAACTCTTCTTTGGAAAGGCCGACCATATCCTGGCCCTCGGCGGTGACTTTGCCCTTGCGGAGCACCGTCACCCGGTCGGCGGCATCGACCACCTCCTGTAGCTTGTGGCTGATGAAGATTATCGACTTGCCCTGCTCCACCATCGAGCGCATGGTGTTCATCAACTCTTCAATCTCTTGCGGGGCCAGAACGGCGGTGGGCTCGTCCATAATCAAGATGTTGGCCCCGCGATAAAGCGTCTTGAGGATTTCGACGCGCTGTTGCTCGCCCACGGAAAGCTGCCAGATTTTGGCGGTGGGATCGACGCGCAGACCGAATTGGTCTTGCAACGCCAGGATTTTCTTATCGTACGCCGCCAGATTCATCACGAATCGGGGCTCATTCAAACCCAGGAGGATGTTTTCGGTCACGGTTTGGGTGGGAACCAGCATAAAGTGCTGGTGAACCATACCGATGCCTGCGGCAATGGCATCTTTCGGGGAACCAAAATTCACGGCTTCGCCGCGAATCTTGATCGTGCCTGCCGTGGGTTTGTACAGGCCGGCCAGGACGTTCATCAACGTGCTTTTGCCCGCGCCATTTTCACCGAGCAAGGCGTGAATTTCCCCCGGCTTCAAGGTAAAGTTCACGTGGTCATTGGCCAGCACGCCGGGAAAACGCACGACAATTTCTTCCATTTCAACGGCGTAGGGTGTTTCGCTCATAAGGGAATCCTTTGCATCAGCGCGGTAGCAAATATACCGGAACTCAAGATTGCATACACGTGCGGCCTTCGACAGAGCCCTCAAGGTCCTACCTGAGCCTGCGGTTGTCTTATTTTACGGTAACTATTCACCCTATTAGGTGACTGGCACTTAATTGAGGTAAAACAACCCCGATTCCCGTCAAATCCACGCTTTTTAAGCCCAAAGTGCCAGTCACCTGAATAGTTACATTTTACGATAAACTAAGGGCGAGGCCAAACCTGGTTTCGGGAGCTCGCACCGAGCCACGCCACCGGCGTTTGGCCCCGCCCTGTTTAGGCAGTCATAAAGGTAGCCCTAGCTGGTCTCTGTGGGTTAGAAGCTAGGGCAGGTGACCGGCACTTTTGCGGTGAATCTCGGGATTTTCGGCCCTATTCTACCCCTGGTTTGAACGTTTTTAAGTGCCGGTCACCCGAAACCCGACTTTTTAGACCGTCTCTTAGAGAGAGCCGCGCTGTCCGGGCGGGTCCGGGGTTGTTTTATATTATTCCAGCTCGGGCAACTCGGCGGTGATGTTTTCATTCCACCAGTACATGCACGTTTTACACTCGCTGCCAAATTGGGAAAAGCCGTCAAGGTCCAATTGCTCAAGCTTTTGGCCGGCCTCCAAAACGACATTGCCCTGGTTATCGATGATGGGGCCGGCGAAGACGTCGAAGCGGGTGAATTCGCCCTTGAGCATCTTGTCCAGCGTCTCGCGGACCAGGTTCAGGTCCTCTGCGGGCAGTTCGGCCACGCCGGGCTGCATCGTCTCGCCTTCCATAAAGCCCAGAAGCCCCAGCGCGCCGCTGTCGGCGTCAAAATATTCCCAGCCGCCGACCCAGGTTCCGGCTTTGGATTTTTCCACGATGTCGGCGTAGACCGGGCCCCAATTCCAGTACATCGAGGTCAGACAATTGTCCAGTTTGCAGTTTTCCTTGTAGTCGTAGGTGATGCCCCACTTGCCCTCCGGCGCGGCTTCGGCGGGGGCGGGCGTGTCGGCGCCGGTCATAACCACCTGAACCCCGCTGTCAAAGAGGGAGGCGGCTGCTTCTTTTTCAACGATGGGGTCGTGCCAGGTGAAGATCCAGCGCACATCGACCGTACATTCAGAGCACGTCTGCTGAACGCCCCGGGCAAAGGCGTTGCCCAGGCGCAGCTCCTCAGGGATGGGGAAGGTGGCGATGTAACCCAACCGGGGATTGCCGTCCACTTTGGCCCGAGAGCCGGCCAGCATACCGGCCAGATATTTCATATCCTCCATTGCTCCGAAGAGGTTGCCAAAGTTGGCTTGATTCGATTTGAAGCCGCTGATGTGGATGATATCGACATCCGGAAATTCTTCAGCGACGATCTCGGAGGCGTCCATAAACCCGAAGGAGGTTGTAAAGATAACGTCGAAGCCCTTGCGCGCCAGCGAGCGAATGACCTGCTCGGAATCGGCCCCTTCGGCGACGGTTTCAACGAAAGCCGTGTGGACGCCTTCGACATTCTCTTCAACATACATACGGCCAACATCGTGGGCCTGGGTCCAACCTCCGTCATCGTGGGGGCCAACATAGACAAAGGCAACATTGAATTTGCCTTCCTCGATGGCCGGTATCTGGTATTTCCCGCCGGTTGTGTCGGCTGCACTATCGGCGGCGGGCTGCTCGGCTGCCGGTTGAGGTTGCGCAGCGCCGCCGCATTGGGCCGCAATCAGGGCCAGGCTCAGGACGGTCGCTCCAAGCAATATAAAGCGTTTCATATTTTCAATCTCCTCTTGATGCGTAAAGTAATTTAGGGGGTAATCCAGGAATAAAACTTGCCTTCGCAGGTTACATAGTGATGGACCTCCTCTCGTTCTTTGTCAGGGGCAAACCGGTTGTTTTTGGTTGAAGCAAAAGTGGCGTGGTCGATTGGGGCGCGATGGTAGAATCTTCATCTCTCAGTCGGAGGCTATACTACCATACCAGGCCGGGATGTCAAAAAAATATCCTGCTTGAAACGGTTAAGCCGGCGTCGCCTGTTTTTCCGCTAACCTGGCCTTCAGCCATTTTTTCTCGGCGGGCAGGTTGTAGCAGCGCAGGCCGGTCGCGTGGTAAATGGCGTTGATGATGGCCGGCGTGGTCGGGATGGAGGGCAGTTCGCCCACGCCCTTGGCCCCGTATGGGCCATCGCGCGTCTCCTCTTCGATGAAAAAGGAGATGACCTCCGGCGTCTGGTCGATGGTCGGCAGGCGGCATTTGTACAGAGAATCGGTCAGCACCCGGCCATCCTGCATCATGAAGTTCTCCTGAAGGGCCATTCCCAGCCCCATCGAGATGCTGCCCTCGATCTGGCCCTGCAAGGCCAGGGGATTGATGGCCCGGCCCACGTCGTTGGCGGCGATGACCTTCAAAACCTTGACCTGGCCCGTTTTGACATCGACCTCGACCAGGGCCGCCTGAGCGCCGAAGCCGAAGGCGAAGTGCTGGTATTGCTCCGTAGGTGGGGCCAGGTATTGGTAGCTGATCTTGGGGATGCGGCCCTCCCGCCGGGCGGCCTGAACAACCTGGCTCAACGGCAGGCTGCCATTGCTGCCCCGCACCTGGCCGCCGGCAAAGACCAGGGATTCCGGGGGCGCATCGAGCAGTTCCGCCGCCGTCTGGCTCAGCAGGGCGCGCACCTCGCGGCTGGCCTGCCGGGCGGCGTTGCCGCTGACGTATGTCTGGCGGGAGGCGGTGGTGGCGTCGCCGTCGGGCGTCAGGTCGGTGTCGGAGACCAGAATATCCACCTGGGGATAGGGCACGCCCAATTCTTCGCTTACCACCTGGGCCAGCACGCCCACCAGCCCCTGGCCGATCTCGGCCGCCCCGGCCCGGACGGTGGCCCGCCCGTCGGCAAAGACCTCGACTTCGGCTCCGGCGGCGTCGTAAGCCCCGCTGCCGTAGCCAACGTTCTTGTAGGCGCAACCCAGGCCCCAGGCGCGGCGCTTGTCCCCCTCGACGGCCACAAAGTCGTGCTTTTCCATCTCGGCGGCGACGGCTTCCAGGGCCTGGGGCAGGCCGCAGCTTTCCGTCAGGACCTGGCCGGCGATGGTCTTTTTGCCGGGGGCCAGGATGTTGCGCCGCCGGATCTCCAGGGGCGAGATGCCCAACGTTTCGGCCAGGATGTCCATCTGGCACTCCATAGCGAAGGTGCTCTGGGTCACGCCAAAGCCGCGAAAGGCCCCGGCGGGGACGTTGTTGGTGTACATAGCGTAGGTGTCAACCCGAACGTGGGGCACTTCGTAGGGGCCGGCGGCGTGGGTCGTGGCCCGCAGCATCACGTGGCCGCTCAGGCTGGCGTAAGCGCCGGCGTCGCCGTAGATTTCGGCCCGCTGGGCCAGCAGCGTGCCATCCTTTTTGGCCCCGGTTTTCAGCTTGATGAGGGTGGCGTGGCGCTTGGGGTGAACCAGCAGCGACTCCTTGCGGCTGAAGACCATCTTGACCGGGCGCTTTGTAACCTGGGCCAGCAGCGCGATATGAATCTGGACCGAGACGTCCTCTTTGCCGCCAAACGCGCCGCCGATCAGGCAGTTGATCACCCGGACCTGCTCCTCCGGCACGGCCAGCGTGGCCGCGATTTGCCTGCGGTCGTTGAAGGGGATCTGGCCGCCGCAGTAGACGGTGATGCGCCCGCTGGCCTCGGGCACGGCCAGCCCGGCCTCCGGCTCGATGAACCCGTGCTCGACCGTTTGGGTGGTGTATTCTCGCTCGACGACCACATCGGCCTGGGCGAAGCCGGCCTCGACATCGCCCTGCTCCAGATGGAAGTACTCCAACAGGTTGCCGTCCGGGTGGATGGCGGGCGCGTCGTCGTCGGCGGCTTCCCTGGGGCCGGGCACAACCGGCAGCGGCTCGTAGTCAACCTCGATCAGCTCCAGAGCCTGGGCGGCGATCTCCTCCGTCTCGGCGGCCACCAGGGCCACCGCATCCCCCACGTAGCGGACCTTGTCGTAGCACAACACGGGCCAGTCCAGCTCGTGCACGCCGCAATTCTTGCGGCCTGGAATGTCCTCGGCGGTCAGCACGGCTACGACGCCGGGCAGGGCCCGGGCCCGGCTGGCATCGATCCGGCCCAAACGGGCGTGGGGGTAGCGGCTGCGCAGAGCCCTGGCGTGCAGCATGCCCTCGACGTACAGGTCGTCGGCGTAGATGCCCCGCCCCGTGACCTTGTCCACGGCGTCGGGGCGGGGCAGGGGGCGGCCAATGGCTTGCAAGGCCGGTTTGACCGGGGGCAGGGCGGGCACGGGCTGTCCGGCGGCCTGCCGGATGGCCCGGATGATGGCGTTGTGCCCGGTGCAGCGGCAGATGTTCCAGCGGTGGCCGTCGAAAATCTCCGCCAGGGTGGGGTTAGGGTTTGTGTCCAGCAGGGCTTTGGTGGCCATAATGAAGCCGGGCGTGCAGAAACCGCATTGGGTTGCGCCCTGGTCGATGTAGGCTTGCTGAATGGGATGGAGCCCGGCGCCGTCCGGGCCGCTTAAGCCCTCGATGGTGGTGATGCGGGCTCCGTCGGCCCGCTTCATCGGCACCAGACAGGCGCGTACCGCTTCACCATCTTTGATGACCATACAACTGCCGCAATGACCGCTGGCGCAGCCGTCCTTGGTTCCGGTCAGGCGCAGGTCGTCGCGCAAAACATCCATCAACAGGGTTTTGGGCCTGGCCGTGACCTGGCGTCGCTCCCCGTTGACGATCAGGGTGTAGGTTTGTTTTTCTGACATGCCTGGATTCCCCCTTGGAAATAAACCCCCCGCTTGCACGCAACCTTCCCCCTGAGCAGGGAGAGGGTGTCGCCGGTGGCGACGGGGTGAGGGCTTTTCATCACTGGTGGCGTGCGTCACACGCTCATGACGACTTCTGTGTAAATAGCGTAGTTCAGGAGTCCGGAATTCATTCTGGACTCCTATTTTCACGCTTCGCGGTGTCGTCCCAAAGGGACTGTCCGACTCCTTTGAGGAAAGCCGGAAATTACAGGATCGAGCTGTTGGCCGGGACAAACGCCGGCGAAATCAGACGAAGAGGGGGACCAGCTCAAACTTATCGACATCCACCAGTCCCCGGTCGGTCAGTTTGAGGGAGGGGATGACCGGCAGCCCCAGGAAGCTGAGGGCCATAAAGGGATCGTGCAGGCCCGAACCGAGTTGGTGGGCCGCGGCCAGGATGTCGTCCATCTGGCGGCGCACGGTTTCGATGGGCTGGTCGCTCATCAGGCCGGCGATGGGCAGCGGCAGTTGGGCCAGAACCTGGTCGCCGTAGGCCACGGCCATCCCGCCCCGCATATCGGTCAGGGCCTGGACGGCGGTGTGCATGCTCTCGTCTTCAGCGCCGGCGACGATGATGTTATGGTGGTCGTGGGCCACCGTGCTGGCGATTGCGCCCCGTTGCAGGCCAAGGCCCTTGACAAAGCCTTTGCCCACGTTGCCGGTCGCCAGGTGCCGCTCCAGGATAGCCATCTTGAGGATGTCGCGTCTGGTATCCACCAGGGCGCGATTATCCTCGGCGGCGATCTCTTCGACGAGATGTTCGGTGATCAGTTGGTTGGGGATGGCGCCGATGACGCGAGCCTGCCGGCTCTGCGGCTCGATGTCGAAATTAACGCTATTCCAATCGATGTTCATCGAGCTGCGCAGGAAGGTGCCCCGGGTGGGGCGCTGCCAGGGGTGCATCACCCCGTTCTCGGCGACCAGGCCCCCACCGCGAAAGACCATTTCCGCCTGGAGGTCTTGCAGGTCGGAAAAGACGACCAGATCGGCCCGGCGGCCGGGCGCAATCGCGCCCCGGTCGTGCAGGCGAAAGTACTCGCTGGGGTTGAGGGTAGCCATCCGGATGGCGTCGATAGGCGGCACTCCCTCGGCGATGGCCGTGCGGATCATAAAATCGATGTGGCCCTCGTCCAGCAGGTCAGCCGGCTGGCGGTCGTCGGTGCAGAAGCAGATGCGCCGGCAATTTTCGGGGGTGATGACCGGCAGCAGGGGTTTCAGGTTGCGGGCGTTGGTCGCCTCGCGGATGAAGAGGAACATCCCCAGCCGCAGTTTTTCGCGGGCCTCCTCTACGGTCGTACATTCGTGGTCGCTGAGGATGCTGGCCCCGACGTAAGCATTGAGGGCCTTGCCGGTCAGGCCGGGGCAGTGGCCGTCTTTGACCCGGCCCTGGAAGGTGCGGATTTTGCTCAGGACCGCCTCGTCGCCGTGCACGACGCCGGGAAAGTTCATGACTTCGGCCAGGCCGAGCACAAACGTTTCGTGCTGGAGCGTTTCCAGGTCATACCATTGCAGGGCCGCCCCGGTCGTTTCCAGGTGGGTGGAGGGGACGCAACTGGGGGCGTTGACGTAGACGCTGAGGGGGTTGTACTTGGCCATCTCCAGCATATAGCGGATGCCTTCCAGCCCCAGAACGTTGGCGATCTCGTGCGGATCGGTGATGACGGTGGTTGTGCCGCGCGGCACGACGGCGCGGACGAACTCGTGCGGCGGGACCATGCTGCTCTCGATGTGGACGTGGCTGTCGATGAAGCCGGGGCAGACAAAGCGCCCTTGCAGGTCCATTTCCTTGTGCGCTTCGTAATCGCCGATGCCAACGATGCGCGAGTGGGCGATGGCAATGTGGTTTTCGAGGATTTCGCCGGTGAAAACGTTGACGATTTTCGCGTTTCTGAGCACCAGATCGGCAGGTTCATCGCCGCGCGCGATTTTGATGATTTCGGCCAGTTCCATCGCTGTTTCCTTTCAGACCTATGTTCTTCCCAGGCGAGTTATTGGGCGGTATCCCCCTCGAACAAATCTTGAAAAACCCGGCGGGCGGTCGTAGTAGCCTGGCGCGCAGCGCGCAAAGCCGCCTCGGCCTTGGCTTCATCAAAGAGGTCCCAGGGGGGCGTGAAAGTTGTTTCGTCGCCGTAGGTGGCTCGGATGTGGTCTTCCCGGCCTAAGGCGCTGAGCGCTGGCAGTGCCGCTTCAATGCTCTCCCGGATTGTACTTGGAATCCCCCCTTTTTTGAGCAATGCTTCGATTTGCTTAACCGGGTCGTGAGTTTTCTCGATGGGGGTGAAGCAAGCGATGATGCTTTTTCCGGCGTTTTCGATGCTGCCTTGCGCGTCGCGTACACAATCGTGCCAGGCATCCTGGCGGAAAAAGCCCTCGGCCTTGTCCAGGTAACCCTCGGCCAGCATCAAGCGATAGCGGGCTTCGTCAATCGTATTCATGGAAGCCGTCCCACTCAATGGCCCAATGGAGCTTCGGTTGATGCCTGAACCACCACATAAGTTCCCCCTCCTGGCGCACCCGGTATAAGCCGGCCTGGTCGATGATTTCCCGGATGCGAGCCAGCTTGCGGGCCATATAACCGCCGCTATCGTCGATGATGATCCCGTCCAGACCGATGTCCAGGTAGAGCGGAGGAAAGTGTGCCTCGAACTGGGCCGGCTCTTTGGCCAGGATCGAGACGGGCAAGGAGCCGCACCCGGCCACCGCCTGCCGGAGGTACACCGCCCGGTCGAAGCGATCTTCGGGCAGGTTGCGGGCCACCAGGAACAGATCGACGTCGCTCCCTGGCCGGGCCTCGCCCCGCGCCCACGATCCGTAGAGAACGATGGCTACCAGGCTCGGACCCAACAGGTTCCGCAGCGCCTGGAGGACTTCATCCAGAGTCTCTTGAAGTTGCCCGCCGGCCAGGTCGCTGCCCGACGAGATTGTGGTTCGGCCAGCCAATGCCATTAGAATCAACCATTCTTTACTGAGTGTGTTGGGAATAGGGAGTAGGAAGTAGGAGTAAGTCTTTTTAACCTACTTCCTATTTCCTACCCCCTACTCCTTGCCCCCCTACTCCCCGTGCCAAGTTGAGCCAAGTTTATCACAGAACGCGCCGCCTGAAAAAGATGGCGGCGGATGGCAAGGCATCAGCCGGCGCCGGCCCGTTCCAGCATCTGGCGGCTGATGTGGTTGTGGCGCTCGATGAGCGGGCCCAGGTCGGCGGTGCGCAACTCGCCGTCCTCGACCACGATCCGGCCGTTGATGACCGACAGCCAGACCCGGCCAGGGGCGCAGGTCAGCAGAGCAGCGACCGGGTCGCCCAGGCCGCCGGCGTGGGCCAGGTCATCCACCCGAAAGGCGACGAAATCGGCGGCTTTGCCCGGCTCCAGGCTGCCGATGTCGTCCCGCCGCAGGACGCCGGCCCCGCCCAGGGTGGCCAGCTCCAGCGCCTCCCGGGCCGAGAGCCGGTCGGCCCGCGATTCAAAGCCGGGCCAGCCCACCCGTTGCAGGAGCATCGCCTGGCGAGCCTCGGCCAGCATATGGTTGCCGTCGTTGCTGGCCGAGCCGTCCACGCCCAGGGCCACCTTGACCCCGGCGTCGAGCATGCCCCGGATGGGGGCGATGCCGGAGGCCAAAAGCATGTTGCTGGTCGGGCAGTGGCAGACGCCGGTCCGGGTCCGGGCCAGCCAGCCGATCTCCGCTTCGTTGGGATGGACCATATGGGCGAACCAGACGTCGTCGCCGGCCCAATCGACCGACTCGGCGTAGTCGATGGGGCGCTTGCCGAACATCTCCAGGCAAAAACGGTCCTCATCCTTCGTTTCGGCCAGGTGGGTGTGCAGGTTGACCAGCAGATGCTGGCGGGCCAGGGCGGCGCTTTCGCGCATCAGGTCGGGGGTGACGCTGAAGGGGGAGCAGGGGGCCAGCCCGATGCGCAGCATCGAGTAGGGCGCTGGGTCGTGGAAGGCTTCAATGGCCTCCCGGCAGGCCGCGAGGATGTCGGGTTCGGGCTGGCAGACGCGGTCGGGGGGCAGGCCGCCCTGGCTTTCGCCCAGGCTCATACTGCCCCGCGTAGGGTGGAAGCGCACCCCGATCTCCTGCGCCGCCCGAATTTCGTCGTCGATTTTGCTGCCGTTGGGGTAGAGGTAGAGGTGGTCGGCCACGGTGGTGGCGCCGTTCAGGATCAGCTCGGCCAGCCCGACCTTGGCGCTGACGTAGACCGCTTCGGGCGTCAGCTCGGCCCAGATGGGGTAGAGGAACTTCAACCAGTCGAACAGAATCTTGCCCCCGCCGGTGCCGATGGTGCGGGTCAGCGTCTGGTACAGGTGATGGTGGCAATTGACCAGGCCCGGCAGCACGACGGTTCCGGCGGCGTTGATCACTTGTGACGGGGATTGAGCCGAGCGTTCCAGGCCGGCTTCCAACTCTGGCGTGGTGCCAACGCGTTGAATGACGTTGTTCTCAACCAGGAGCGCGCCGTTCGTGATCTCGCGGCGGGCCGCGTCCATCGTCACCAGCACGTCGATGTTCTTGACAAAAACGGTGCTCATAGCCTACTTCCCGCTTCCCTGCTCCCTACTTCTTACTTCCTACTCCCTACTTCCTGTTCCCGTCTCAGAACCAGATACGCCTGCATTGGCCGGCTGGCCAGGCAGCAGGTTGGATTATATTTTAAGTTGTTGACGTCAAAAGGTAAAATGGGGTAGGGGGCTTTAGGCAATCTCAACCCATTTGCGGGCGTGGGAGCCCGCTGTGCTTATTTCGGCACAGTCGTCTTTTTCTGGGCGGCCAGGGCGTCTTCGCGGAGTTTGCGCCGTAAAATCTTACCGGCCATTGATTTCGGCAGGTTGTCTTGAAAAACGACGGTGCGGGGTTGTTTGTAAGGAGCCAGATGCTTGCGGCAAAAAGCCCGAATCTCGGCGGCGGTGGCCTTCTCCCCCGGTTTGAGCGTAACATAGGCCGTGATCTTTTCGCCGCGCACAGCGTCGGGCAGGCCAACGACTGCCGCTTCGAGCACCTTGGGATGTTTGTAAAGGACCTCTTCCACCTCTCGCGGGTAGACGTTGAATCCGGCGGTCAGGATCAGGTCTTTTTTGCGGTCAACGATGTAGAAGTAGCCGTCTTCGTCCATCGTGGCGATGTCGCCCGTGCACAGCCAGCCGTCCTTCAGCACCTGAGCAGTCTCGTCGGGGCGGTTCCAATACCCCATCATCACCGTCGGCCCCTTGATCAGCAGCTCACCGGCTTCCCCCTGGGGCACATCTTTGTTGCCGTCTTCAACATCGACGATGCGCGCTTCGGTGCCGGTGATAGGCACGCCGATGCTGCCGTGTTTGTGCACCCCTCTACGGGGGTTGACGTGCGTCACCGAGGCTGTCTCGGTCATACCGTAGGCTTCGGCAATGCGGGAGCCGGTGCGTTTTTCAAACTGCTCGATGACATCCATCGGCAGCGGGGAGCCGCCGCTGAAACAGGCCTTGATCGTGGTCAGGTCGATATTGTCGATGGTGGGGAAGCTCATCAGCGCCACGTAGAGCGCCGGCACACCCAAAAAGAAGGTGGGTTTTTCCGAGACAATCGCATCAACCACATCCTTGATCTCCGGCCGGGGCAGGAGAACCTGGGTGGCAGCCAGCCGCACGGCCAGGTTCATAACCGCATTCATGCCATAGACGTGAAAAATGGGCATGATGGCGATGGCTTTGTCTTCGGTCTCCTTGTGTTCGGCCAGCAGAAACTGTCGAATCTGGTACACGCCGGCGACCAGATTCTTGTGCGATAGCATCGCCCCTTTGGGTAGGCCGGTGGTGCCGCCGGTGTATTGCAGGCAAGCCAGGTCCTCCGGGGAGATGGAAGCGTGCGGAGATCGCCGGCTGCGCCGGTTTGCCAATTTCTTGAACGAGTGCACCCCCGAATCTTTAGGGATGCTGACCCAATTTCCTTGCCGGCGCAGCTCGATGGGGGCCAGAATACCCTTTACCGGGGACATATATTCCTGGATGCCGGTGGCGATCAGGTGCTCGATGTTCAGGGCTTCGCGGACAGCTTTGACCTTGGGCCAGAAGATATTCAGAAAGATCGCTGCTTTAACTCCGGCGTCGCCCCATTGGCGCTCCAACTCTTTTTCCACATAAAGGGGATTGGTCAGGACCGTGACCGCTCCCAGCGACAGGGTGGCATAATAAGCAATGATCGCCTGAGGACAGTTGGGCAACATAATCGCCACCCGATCCCCCTGCCGGATGCCCAACTCGCTGAGGGCGCTGGCTAATTGATCAACCTGTGTTTTTAACTGTGCGTATGTCAGACGTCCGCCAACAAAGATGGAGGCGATCTGGTTGGGATACTTTTCCGCCGTTTGGGCCAGCATCTCGGGCACGGTGATCGACGGAAAGGCAAGCGTGCGGGGTACGTCGTCGTCGTAGTAATTGAGCCAGGGTCGGTCCATACGATTATCGGGCCCCCCAATTGTAGAGACTACTTCTGCCTACGTGAATTACTATACCACACTTTTGATCCAACAGACAAGTATGTGGGAATTATTTCCCATATACCTGACGGCGTGATATAATCGCAAACTTGTTCAGATACTTATGTTGGGTAGGAATGGTCATGCGGGTTAAATTGCTGCTCGTGTACGATATTCGTCCATATCGTGAGGATGAATACTATCGTTTTATGATTGGCGAGTTTTTGCCGACGGCCCAATCGGTGGGGTTTACGGTGGGAGGAGGGTGGCAGACGCTCTACGGTGATTATCCGAGCAGGCTTTTTGTCCTTGAAGCGGAGAGCCAGGAGAAGTTGCGGGAAATGTTAAGCGACGAGAACTGGCGCAAAATTGAAGGGAAATTGAAAAAACTGGTAACGGGGTACGAGTCTCGAATGGTGCCGTGGCGTCCCAGTTTTCAGTTTTTCCGCTCGAAGCGTAAGTCTTAAATTTGTTTTCACCGCTACCTCTTGCGGATGTGGCGTAAGGGCCGCCCACGTGCCGGACGCGTTTGCAGGGGTCTCGTTTGCACGCAGGCGTGCGAACTCCTTGAATTATTTCTGGGGGTGAGAAGGGGGGTTGTGGTTCCGGCGGTAGTCGGGCGAGATGTCGATTAACCTGGTGTTGCCCAGGCATATGGTTACTTCGTCATTCACGTCGTCGAGAGCTTGCACCACGCGCCGGATGCGTTGAGCGCTCTTCTCGACCGTTCTAAGCGTGTCCATGACGTGCTTCGGCAGTCCGGTTTCCTTTTGCAACAAAAACTGAATATTGCCCAACACGATTGTCAGCGGGTTGTTGATCTCGTGGCGGATGGTCGTAGTGATTTGGGCGATAGCAGCCATTCTTTCAGCCTGGATCAGGGCTTCGTAATTCTCTGCGCCGGATGTGAGTTCATAATTGATCTTTTGCAGTTCAGCAAAGCGGGCGATGGCGATGGTGATGGCGTTCTGAAGTTCGGAGGAGGTGGTGGGTTTGGTCAGATAGGCGTAGGTGCCGGCCTCGGTGGCGTTGCTGAGCCAGGACCATTCCGTATGGCCGGTCAGCACGACTACCGGCACGGGCGCTTTTTCTTTTAACCTTCGAGCTGTCTCGACGCCGTTGACATCGGGCATTTCGAGATCAAGGATAACAACGTCGGGTTTTGTTGCTTGCACCAGGGGAACGATGCCTACGCCGTTATTTGCCTCACCGACGACTTGATGACCGAGTTTCTCTATTACTTTCCGAGTCGTGGCCAGAGCGATAGGGGAGTCGTCGACCAATAGAACGCGCAGGTTTTTCATTCTTTACTTTTTAACTTCTGCCAGCATGCTTTTAACTGAGGGCTGCGTAAAAAATCAGGGTGCGGTAGCAGCCGTACACAAAGGCAATGCTCTGTACAAAACTTAAAATCGACAGAGACATGCCAAACAAACCGGAGCCTACGGCTGGGCCTAGCTAGTTTCGCAACAAGAACTAACTATTTGCACCCTGATTTTTTGCTCAGATGAGAACTATCAAGTTTGGGTGGAAGAGTGCCGTTCGGGGTAATCACACAACTGGTATCGAAAGGAGGGAAACGTCGCTAGTGGGGCAACTAGCCGGGTGCTAAACAACGGGTGACCAAGTTTGCTATTTATCGGTTTATTTAATCAGAACGGCACTCTTCATACTACAAACAGACTATAACAAAGATTAAACCAAAAGTATATCGGGTTTTTACCTGATATTTTTGTACATAATCAGTAGATCCAATTTTTGGTTGCCATAAGACTTCGGAAGTCTCCAAACGCGATTCTCTTGGTAAAGTTGCCTTGATTATCAAGCATTTTGACCGGCGAATGTGTCTTCTGAGACTTCCGAAGTCTGAATCTTGGATCTACTGATTATGCATACTTGTCAGGCCCACACGGCTGGAGTATACTGCCGCCTCAACAACATCATCCCAGAGTATTGGGGAGGACTTGTGCTCCGTCGGGGTTTGCTGTGTGTTGTCAGCATCCTGGGACTGGCCTTGCTAAATCCGAGCCGGCTCCAGGGCCAGGGCGACGATGTTTGTTTATATGATCCGGCCAATATCGCCAATAATTGCGCCTTCAGCGAGGGGCTCAATCATTGGACCCCGTTTGTGCTGGCCGGGAATCCGTCAATTAGCACCATTGACGGCAACCCTGCCTGCCACGCACCGCTCTGCCCGGCGCTTTATCTAACGTCTAACGGCGCTTTCGAGGCGGGCGTGTACCAGCAGATGCCGGCCACGCCAGGCGTTAATTATTTTGCCCAGGTGGCCTGGTTCGTCTGGAATCCGACGGGCGATTTTGATAATATCGTCATGCGCAAAGTGGGCATCGATCCTGCGGGGGGGGTCGATCCGGCAGCGCCAACCGTCGTCTGGGGCCAGGAAGTGTGGACGGGCATCGGCAATTGCCCTAATAAATTTTGCCCTGGCTTGAACGTGACGGCCACGGCCCAAAATTCCCAGATCACCGTTTTTTTGCTGGTGCGGGATACGTTTCCCGCCCGGCCAGGGGTGATGCCGGGGACGGATGAGTTCTGGATCGATGATATAGGTCTGATCCCGGTTGGAGGACAGCCGTTGCTGGCTCCAACAGACACCCCCTTGCCGCCGGCGCCGACGAATACACCCCCCTTACCAACCGATACCACCGCCACACCCGTGCCCACCGATACGCCCACGCCCGAGCCCAGCCCCACCTCGACGCCGGCGCCGACCGAAACCCCTCAGCCTACGGCCACAACCACGGCCACGGATACCCCATCGCCGGCGCCAACGGCCACACCAGGCCCTACATTCACGCCGTCTCCAACGCTGCCCCCCGGCACGCCGGCATCGCCATCAAGAGCACCCGCCCCCACTTCCGGCAATGACCTGCTCGAGCTTTTTAACGTGGTGGGGGGAACCTTCATTTGCCTCGTGTTTGCGGCCGTGCTGACGTTATCCATTACAGGAATTGTGTTGTATTATTTCTACAAGGTCGGAACAAGCGCTAACGACGCGGTGGGCGAATTTGAGGATGGATAACGCATAGGTGAACGGGGAACAAGGCGATGAAGGTTAGTTTGGTCTGCATCAAGTGTGGCCGAAGTTACCAGGCCGATGAAGTCCGTTATTTATGCGATTGCGGCGGCCTGCTCGATGTCTGGCACGATCTGGAATCCTTACGCCCGGAGCTGTCGCGCGGTCTGTTTGACGGGCGTCTAAGCGGCCCGCCGGGGCCTCGGCTGGCGCCGACCGTAAATTCAGGCGTGTGGCGCTACCGCGAGATCATTTTGCCCGTCACCGCCGACAATATCATCAGCCGCCCGGAGGGGAACACCCCTCTGTACGAACACCCTCGCCTGTCGGCCTGGGTTGGCCTGGACGCGTTCTTCCTGAAACACGAGGGCGAAAACCCGACCGGCTCTTTCAAGGACCGGGGGATGACTGTCGGCCTGACTCAAGCTACCCTGATGAAGGCTCAGGCCGTGGCTTGCGCCTCCACGGGTAACACCTCGGCCTCGCTGGCCGCGTACGCGGCCCTGGCCGGTTTGCCGGCCTTCGTCTTTATCCCGGCGGGCAAGATTGCTACCGGCAAGCTGGCCCAAGCCCTGGCTTACGGCGCGACAACGTTGCAGGTCAACGGCGACTTCGACCGCGCTATGCGCCTCGTTCGCCAGGTCTGCGACGAACTCGACATTTATTTGCTCAACTCGTTGAATCCCTTTCGCCTGGAGGGGCAAAAATCCATCGTTTTCGAGATTTTGCAAGGTTTCCGCTGGCAGCCACCGGACTGGATCGTGTTGCCGGGGGGGAACCTGGGCAACACGGGGGCTTTCGGCAAGGCGCTGTATGAGGCCAGGCAGTTGGGCTTGATTGAACGCATACCGCGTCTGGCCGTAATCCAGGCCGAGGGGGCCAGCCCCTTTTACCGAAGCTTTCTCAACGAGTTTGCCGAACGCAAGCGGGTCAAAGCGGAAACGGTAGCCACGGCCATTCGCATCGGAGCTCCGGTTAGTTACCGGCGGGCCATCCGCACCCTGGGTTGGAGCGATGGGTTGGTTGAGGTGGTGAGCGACCGGGAGATTATGGATGCCAAAGCGATGGTCGATAACAGTGGCATCGGCTGCGAGCCGGCCTCCGCAGCCTCGGTGGCCGGAGCGCGCAAGCTGGTTGCCGCCGGCGCGATCAAGCCGCAGGAAAGCGTGGTTGCGATTCTGACCGGCAATCTGTTGAAGGACCCGGTGGCTACCGTCGATTATCACACCGGAGCCTGGCCCGAGGCGCGGTTCGCCAACCGGCCGGTGCAGGTCGAGGCGAGCTTAGAGGCGGTTCGCGGCATCATCGAGGATCATCTTCATCCTTAGTACTGAATTGCATAAGTTCGTTCCGAGATTGGTGAGAGTGCAATTTGCTGCTGGGTACTAAATGCAGGATAACTTCATCAGCACTACCAGCCATCTAGTGGTTTGCCACTGACGATCCTACAAGTTGTTCCGGCTCGAACTTGCGAAAGGGTGTACTTAGGGAGCAAAGCTATGACTTCATCTACCGCCGAGGTGGTCATCTGCGGCGCA
>JBHHXL010000028.1:0-23710 GCA_046757065.1 Anaerolineae bacterium | reverse complement strand
CCTTGCCGACCGCCGCGCCGGACGCCGTAAGCAGCAAGACACCCGCGCCGGCAGCGCCAACCCGGACGCCCGCGCCCACCGCCGCCCCCGAACAGCCGGCCGCCGGAACGGAGACCGCCGCCTGCGCCGCCGGCGACCCCGACCAGGAATCCCCCCTCTACGACCACCAGGTCTTCCTGACCTCCAGCCCGGACGCCTTCCATTTTGAAGGCCAGGGCCAACTGGTCGTAGACCACGCCTCGGTGCCTGACGGGGTGGTCGGCCCGGATGGAAAGCTGTGGGTCTACTTTGTCAACGGCCGGCCGGGCCAACACGGCATTTTTGCCGCCCGCGAAACCGATTCCGGCCAGTGGGAGATTATAGATTGCATTCGCCTGGACGGGCAGTTTGTCGGCAACGCCGTAGACCCCGACGTCACCCGCCTGCCCGACGGCCGCTACCGGCTGGTTTACTTCCTGGGCAAATTTGTCGGGGGAGCGCCGTTGCTGCCCGGCCAGCCCCATCCCATCTACAGCGCCATCTCCGCAGACGGCCTCAACTTTACCGTGGAGCAGGAGCTGATCGCCGTTGAGGGCGTGACCGACCCCAGCCTGGTGCAACTGCCCGACGGCCGCTGGCTGCTGGCCCTGGCGCAGCAGCGACAGATTTTGCTGGCGGCCAGCGACAACGGCTACCACTTTGAATTGACCGGCGTCACCGTTGAGGTGCCCGGCATCCCGGAACTGGCTCTTTTGCCCGACGGCCGGCTGCGCCTGTATCTCAGCCAGAGTCTCATTTCCGAGGACGGCGGCCAGACCTGGACCGTGGAGAGCGACAGCCAGGTTCCGGGGCGCGGGGCAGACCCTTCGCTGGTGGCCCTGCCCGGCGGCGGTTACGCCTTCTTCTACAAAAGTTTTGCCAACCCGCCCGGCGGCGCGACCCTGCCCACCCAGCCCCCCGCCCCTATCCCATCGACAGTCGTTGCCCAACCAACCGCACCCATCACCGCGGCCGCGGCGGGCGATGGCGTGTATGGCATCTTCTCCTTTCCGGCAGACGAACGTAGCTGGCAGGCGTTGGACGAGCTGGGCGTGAGCTGGGTGCGCTTGCAGTACCGCCTGGGCGAAGCGCCTCCGGCCCTCATCGCAGAGTACGGGCGTGTGTTCCGCGAGGGATATGGCCTCTGGCTGACGCTGTACCCGCGCGATGCCTCCAACGTGCTCGACCCCGTCGCCTTCGAGCAGAGCACGCGCGGCGGTTTTCCCCCGGCCGACGCCGACCGTTACATGGCTCTCGTCACCGAAACGCTCAGGCCGCTGGTGGAGGAAATCCGCGCCGCCGGCCAGTCGCCCGCAGATTGGCTGGTCGTGCAACTGGGCAACGAAGTGCTGCCCTCCGACGTCGCGCCGGAGAAGCCGATCCGTTTCTGGCACGGCACGTCCGACGAGTACCTGCACACGCTGGCGCTGACCGGGGCGGCGCTGGACCGGCTGGACCCGGACATCCTGCTGGCGGCCGGCGGCATTTCGTCCGAAGCCCTGAACGTGATCGTCGCCTATGAAAATGACCCGGCGCAGTTTGCCGGGCAACCTGAGGCGCGCGCCGTGTACGAATGGAACGAGCGCCTGCTGGCTGAAGGCAAGTTTGATTGGCTGGACGTGCATCTCTATCATAAAATAGCCGACATCCCGGCGAAGGTGGCCTGGGTGCGGGCGCGCTGGTCCGGCCCGCTGGCGGCGACTGAAATCGGCGGGCCGGACCCGGCCAGCGGGGCCGTGTACTCGCCGGAGCTGCACGTGGCGGACCTCTCGACGCGCATTCCGGCCGCTCTCGCCGCCGGGGTGGACCGCGTATTCTGGACGACGCTGGTGGAAACGCCGGCCTTTGGCCAGCAGTACGGCCCGATGGCCCTGATCACGGCCGACTGGCAGCGCAAACCGGCCTTCGAGACCTACCGCCAGATGATCGCCTCGCCATGAGATACATCCTCCGAGACCTCGTCATTCTGGCTGCGGTTCTCCTCGCGGCTGCGGGCTGCTCGCCGGCCGCCCGCAACCGGCCAACGCCCCTACCAACGAACATGAGCCGCGCGGAATTAACTGCGGCAGCGGAAGCGCTGCTGCGCGGCCACCTGGACTACTGGCAGGCGCGGCAATTTCGTGGCGGCTGGGCGCAAGGGTACGACCTGACGACCGGCATAGCCTATGGCAGCGCGGGCGAGCCGGTCGGCGCTGAGGTCATTGTGTTGCAGCACGAAAGCACGCCCCGCATCGCCATGATGTTTCTGTGGGCCTCAGAGCTGCTGGACGACCCGGCCTACCTGGAGACGGCCGTCCGCACCGGGGACCTGCTGCTTGCGTTGCAACTCTCCCACGGCGGCTGGGCCGAGGACTACCGTTGGAGCGGGTCGGTGTGGGAAGTGCTCAAACCGAAGGATTTCAACGGCGCCGGCATCCTGGACGACGGTACGCCCCAGAACAGCGTGATGCTGCTCCTATGGCTGCACCGGGCCACCGGCGACCCCCGCTATCAGGCGGCGGCGCGGCGCGCGCTGGACTACCTGCGGCGGGCGCAACACCCGCGCGGAAGCTGGCCCCAGGCCTACCCCGGGCCGCGCCCGAATCTGAGCGGGTCGCCCCAGGCTTTTTCCGTGCTCAACGACGGCGCGACCACCTTCTCGGCCGAACTGCTGCTCTGGCAATCGCAGCGCGACCCGGAATTTGCCGACGGGCGCCAGGCGTTCCTGCGGGCCGCAGAGTGGCTCTTAGCCGTGCAGCGAAGCAACGGTACTCGGAGGCAGTACCCTGTACGGAGCCTGCCGGCGACAGGGACGTACCGGACAAACCGGAGCCTGCGGCAGTCCCAGCCCGTGCCGGCCTGGGGATTGCAATACGATGTAAACGATGCGCTCACCTGGGCGCGTCCGTTTGAGCCGCCGGCCATCGCCCCCAACGCCTCGCGCGACGCAATGGCGGTGTTGCTAACCTCATTCGAGCTTACGGGCGACCGGAAATATCTCGACGCGGTGGGGCGCGCCCTGGTGTGGTTTGACGAAGTAGAGGCCGACGGCTGGCTGCTGTTCTACGACCCCGTGCGCGGCGTCCCGATCCGCGCCGCCGGCGGACGCATCGCCGAGGGTGCGATGGCCCGCCCCGGCTATACCACCGGCGAGCCGGCAGATTGGGGCCTGGCCGAAATCCGCGCCCGCTACGAGCGCCTGGCAGCCGGAGACGACCCACTCCCGCCCGGCGGCGATTACACCCTTGAGCGGGCGCGGGCCTTCCTTGAGGTCACGGCGGGCGAAACGGCCGGCCCGGGCGGCCCCTTCTTTGAGCTAATCGACGGTCACCGCGCTACCCACGCCAAACTGCGGCGACCATGGGAGCTGCTCGCCCTGCTGGAGTGGCTGTCCGGCGGCGCGCCGCCCACCAATCTGCTGCTGAAGATTGACCCGGTGCCCGGCTTCCCCGACGTGCTACACAGCATGGGACGCTGAAGGCAACGGGCGCGTTCAGGGCAGCCCGATCACGTCCATCTCGCGTGGAAACTCGACGCTGAAGTCGAAGCGGATGGTCTGATTGATAGTGGGTTTCTCCCCCCCTCCTACGGCCCATTTGACAAACCCCACGACTGATAGTAGAATAGGGTTATTATTTATCACTACAATATTACAATATTATATTATGTTATTATTAGACACCTGAACGCCGGTAAACTGCGCTGCCAGCAGGCTGTTGGAGACGTAAGGACGGCGCGCTCCAACAGCCTGCCAGTTTGCCTTATGGGCAACTATTCACCTGAGACGTGCCTGGCACTTGAGCTCACTTGCGGCTATTTTTGGCTTCTGAACCTGGAATGAAAGACCGAAATGCCAGGCACGTGAAAGGCCGGCGCGTTGATGGCCTGATCGTCGTCCGCACCCGGCGCAACGACTCGCGCGTCGCTTTTTTGGTCGAGCATCAAGTCCCCTTTGTGGCCTTTGGCCGCACGGCTCAAGGCTACGATTTCCCGTTCGTGGACGAAGATGGCCGGCTCGGCCTGAAGCTGGTTACCGAGCACTTGATCGGCCGCGGACACCGGCGCCTCGCCTGTCTGGCCTCGCCCGCCGATTTGATGTTTACCGCCTTTCGCCTGCAAGGATTTCGACAGGCAACCCAGGCGCACAACCTGGCCCTGGACGAAGACCTGATCTTGTATGGAGACCTGAGCCAACGCTCAGGCTACCACCTGGCTATGCAACTCCTGTCAGCGGATAATCCGCCCACAGCCATCGTCGCCTGTAACGATCTGATGGCGCTGGGCGCAATGAGCGCCGCTCAAGAACGCGGGCTGAGGGTTGGCCGGGATATTGCCATTACCGGCTTCGATGACATTCCTCTCGGAGAACATTCCCATCCGCCCTTAACCACCGTTCACCAGCCCATTTATCGCATTGGCGAGATGGTATGCAAGATACTGATCAAGCTTGTGCGAAGTGAAACGTTGGCAGAACGCCACATCATCTTACGGCCCTCACTGATTGTTCGCGCTTCGAGCGGCGGGGCAGGGAAGGAGGTGATTCGGAAAACAACGGTCAAATAACACAAGGTCTGTTCGTAAAGTGAAATCGAGTCAACTGATCCCATTCAAAAAGGAGTGAAGAGTCATGAAACGCTTGTTTATCGCGCTTCCCTTGCTGGTCATCCTCGGCCTGATCGCTGCCCAGTGCGGACCGGCCCCCACCCCGGAGACGGTTACCGTGGTCGAAACGGTCGTCGTCGAAAAAGTTGCAGACCGGGTGCGCCGGGGGAACGGCGCGGACGTTTGGCTGGGCATCCGGGCCGAAAACATCGAAACCCTGACCGCCCCCGCCGAGGGCGCCCTGCCGGCCAGGGTGCTCGTCGTCGAGCCCTTGGGCTCGCACAACCTGCTGACGGTGCAGGTCGGCGATGAGCTCCTCAAAGTCAACACCCGCGCCGATGCCGCCTTTGAGCCCGGACAGGACGTCTGGCTGCGTCTGCTCCCCGACAAAATACGCTGGTTGGATAAGACCACCGGCCAGGCCCTGAATTGATGAACATCACGGCGCACATCATCAACCATACCCACTGGGACCGGGAATGGTTTTTGACCTCGATCTACACCAATCAATGGATCCCGGGCCTGATCGACAAACTCGAGCAACTGGTAGCGGATAATCCAGACTATAAATTTTTGCTCGATGGGCAGACCCTGGTGATTGAGGATCTGCTAAAGATAGCGCCCGGTTATAAAGCCAAAATAGAGAGGCTGGTCAAAGGCGGCCATCTGATCATCGGTCCATATTATTGCCAGCCGGATTGGCAAATTACCGGCGGGGAGTCGTTAATCAGAAATTTGCTTTACGGCTGGCAAGATATGCAGCAGTACGGCGCCGGTAGTCGCACCGGCTGGCTGGTTGACACGTTCGGCCACATTTCCCAGGCTCCCCAATTGCACCGCTTATTCGGCCTGGAGGCGGTGTTTGTCTGGCGGGGAGTTCCTCGCCTGGAACCGTATTTTCACTGGCAGGGAGCCAATGGCCAGCGGTTATTGACCATCAATTTATTTGGCGGCTACCGGAATCTGTACGGCGTAACCCGCACCGCCGGCATAGCCATCAAACGCTTAAGCGCCGAGGTGGCCAAATTACGGCCATTCTATCCCACTTCCGACATCCCCCTCTTCGATGGCTATGATTTAGAGCAAGAGCCGGAAGACCCAATCCGATTTTACCAACAACATCTATCCGCCATTCCCCGGGGAATCCAAATTAAGGGATCGGCGCCCGAGGATTTTGCCAGAGAAATAAGCGCCAAACTTCAGCGCCTGCCCACCATTGCCGGCGAGTTAAATTCCGGGAAATACGGGGCTACTTTTCCGGGGGCGCTATCGACCAGAACCTATCTGAAAGTGATGAACCGGGATTGCGAATACTGGCTGTACCGGCTGTGCGAGCCGCTGGCCGCCCTGGCCCGCCTGAAAGGGAAAGCCTACAACGCTCAACAGTACCAGACCTGGGGCAGAACGTTGTTGCAGAATACCGTGCACGATTGTATTTGTGGGGTCAGCGTCGATCAGGTGCATGAAAAAATGGAGTTCAGCTATCGAGAGCTGTTCCAGGCCACCAGGCAAGATATTCATGACTCTTTAGCGTATGTTTTGCGAGACTTTGCGCCGGGCGTCTACGCCGTCAGCACCAACCCCTTTGCCTATGAAGGCTGGCGCATAGCCCAGGGTAAACTCTGTCACGTTCAGACAAACGGTATTGGGGTCTGGCAGGTCGGGCCACAACTGCCGCTGGAAACGCCAAATACCCCTGTAGAGGAATTTGCCTGGCAAAATGACCACTATCGTGCCGTGGTAAGGCCTGAGGGGACGGTTCAAATCGGTGAGGCGGTGCTGGGATATTTCACGATCAGCGAGGAACGAGGCGACGCCTACTCCGACGAGGCGGGGCGGGGCCGGGGCGCCTGTCGCGCCAATGGTCCCCTGACGGTTGAACAAAAAAGCGCTCATTATTGCGTCGTGCGTTACGATTGCGCCTGGCAGGGGGAGAGGGCGCAGGTGTCGGCCACCGTGCGGCTGATCTTTGACCGGACGCCGTTGTTGCGCTGGCAGGTCGATCTAGATTCCCGCGGAACCGATTTCAGGGTCGAGCTGGTATTCGAGACGGCTCAGTCTGGAGAGATTTACGCCGGCATGCCGTTTGATGTGGCCAGGCGCCCCCCGCTTGATAAAGATTTGCTGCCGCGCCAGCTCGAAAAGGGGCTGGCGAAAGTCCTTTTGGGGCAACGCGAGTTGGAAGCGGTGAAAACCTTCCCCTTTCACGATTTCGTCGCCATCTCTGATGGGACTTCGTCGGCGGTGGTGTTCGCCAAAGGGCTGCATGCCTATCAGGCGGAAGAGGACGGAACCATTTCCCTGACCTTACGCCGGGCGGTTGAGTGGCTGACCAAGCCGGATCTGAGGCTCCGAGCCGGGGACGCCGGCCCTTTCATGTACATTCCAGACGCCCGCTGTGAACGAACGGTTAAACACGAGATAGCGGTTATGATCGGTGAAACAACTATGGATGACCTGACCATCCATCACTTAAACGCCGGCTTCCAAAACCCGCCGCTCATCGTCGCCTCTCAGGGGAATGGGACGCAAACTCGCTGGCAATTTTTGCCGGCGAATCTCCCCTTGAGTAGTTTAAGTCTCTACAATGATAAACTGCTCGCTCGATTTTTCAACCCGACCGGCGCAGCCCATTCTTTTGAGCAAGCGTATCGAAAAACAGACGTTTGGGGAAACCCGGAGGCCACCATTCAGGCCATACCCGCCAAAGACATCGTGACCATCCAGATCGAGCAGGCATTGCCCCCGCTCAGCGACTCGCCCGGCGGACAGATAGTCACCGCTGTCGAGTGGCCGGCGTGGCGCGTGGGCGAAAACAAAGGGTTACCCGAGGCCGGGATCATCGAGCAACTCCAGGCGAAAATCGCCCAATTGGAAGCGCAGTTGGCTCAAGTCGAAGCGGAATTGAATAACGCCGGTGAAGATGAGCGGCATATCCTTCAGCATCGTTATTACGTATTGAAGCGGAAGCTATACGAATTGCGGTTGTCGACGCTGCTTAACCAACGCAAATTGGCCAGGCAAAGCAGACTGGATCGTGAATATTTGTATACCCCAGACCCCGAAATAGCCGGGTTAGGGCGGCAACTGAATCAATTGCGCATCAAGAGACGAATTTATGATTACATTGTGGCAGCTTTGTAGACCCTTGCGGTCTGTCCCAAAATTTAGGTGCGACGCACTTATCGCTTAAAGATCAACCTGGATTTTTGGCTTTGTCCCTTGAAATACCGGCCGAAAGTGCGTCGCACCTAACTTGCCTAAATTTTGGGACGCACCCGGCCCTTGCAACTCAATTGACCTGACCTTTGCCCTGAGCTATAATCATCATAATGTAACAACAAATTAGCCCTGAGAAAGTTACCCTGTCTATGATTGATCGTGATGTTCCCATCCCCGCCTATTATCAACTCAAGCAACTCATCAAAGAGCAGATCCAAAAAGGGCGCCTCCAACCGGGCGACAAGATTCCGACGGAGGCCGAGTTGTGCGCGCGTTACAACCTCAGCCGCACCCCCGTCCGCCAGGCGCTGCAAGAACTGGTCTTTGAGGGCCTGCTGGTCCGCACCCCAGGGCGCGGCACATTTGTGGCCGACACCTCGCCCTCCGAGCTGTCTCCTGCCTCTGCGACCACCACGCTGCGCGCCGTCCTGTCCGACGAGCGCTGGCGCGAACCTTTGGAGCGGGCGGCTGAACTGTGGAACCGCGATCACCCGGATAGCCCCATCGAATTAGATTTTACGCTGGTGGCCCTGGCCGGACTGCGCGCTTACCTGGTGGAAGCAGTCGGGCAGGGTCAGGCGCCCGACATCTCGCTGCTCGACTCCGTTTGGGTGGCCGAGTTCGCCGGCCGGCACTACCTCCAACCGCTGGCCGAGATAGACCCGGCCCGGGGCTCGCTGCGTGACAAAGGGTTCTTCCCGGCCCTTGTGGCCGCCAGTCGCTATAGCGACACGCTTTATAGCGTGCCCATCAGCGCCGACGTCAGCGTGATCTGGTACCGGCGCGACTGGCTGGCAGCCGAAGGGCTATCGCCCCCGGCCACGTGGGAGGAGTTGCTGGCCGTGGGCCGGCACTTCCGCCAGCCGGCCGTCCGCGCTCGCTATGGATTGGGGCCACATCCCCTGGTCCTGGTTGGCGGCCGGCGCGGCGGTGAGACGACCACTTACCAGCTCCTACCCTTTCTGTGGGCGGCCGGCGGCGACCTCATTGCCGACCACCGCGTTGTGCTGGACAGCCCCCACAGCCAGCGCGCCCTGGCCTTTCTGACCTCGTTGGTCCAGGCCGAGAAGCTGGCCCCGCTGGAGGTGACGGATTATAGCTGGGACGAGGCGGCCCGCATCTTTGCCCAGGGGGGAGCCGCCCTGGCCATCGGCGGCACCTACGAGAGCTTCTTCATTCGCTCCCTGGCCGGCTGGGATGATGCCACGTTCCTGGACAGAATCGGCTTCGGGCCCAGCCCTGCCGCGCCCGGCGGCCGGCCGGCCGCCCTGGTAGGCGGTATGAGTTACGTGATCTATCGCCAATCTCAGGCCCCGGCTCAAGCTCTGGCCTTGCTGGACCTGGTCGGCCGGGATGAAATCTTAGGCCCCTTCTGCCTGCGCACAGCGCACCATCCCCCCCGCATCGCCGTGGCCCGCAACCTGGCCCAGGCCGGGAATGGTTTCCTGGCCCGGGCTGCGCCGCTGTTGGAAATCGCCCGCGCCCGGCCGGCCATCCCCGACTTCGCCCGCGTCTCGGAGCAATTCCAGATGTTGGTCGAAGATTGTCTGACCGGCCGCCGTGACGTGGCCCAGGCCGTTCCCCGCGCAGCGGAGATGATCGCTGCCATCACCGGCCTACCTCTGGGTTGAGCGTTCTCCTGTGTAAATAGGAGTGCAGAGCTTGCTCTGCAGACCAAGGTCTGCACTCCATTTTCATTGTCGGTGTCGTCCCCCAGGGACTGTCAGACTCCCTTGGAGATTGGATCTCAGAGATTGACGAAGCTTCACCACAATTTGAACGTCCTTTGACGCTGATAGCCAGGGCCCCGGCTCCACGGAACCGGGGTCTTTTTCTTTAAGGTGGAAGTCCCCAAGCGCCACCCAAAACAGTAGGGCAACAGACGAACAACGTCCGTGCGCTTTGCATCCGTGGTCTCCGTGCCGTCATCCGGCGGCCACTATTGACTCCCAAAACGTTTTGGATTATAATAGCAGCGTTCCCAAAACGTTTTGGATAGGTATATTCCCCTGGCCCGTCCTGGGTTCGACGAGGGAGGCGAGGGTGGCCCCTACCCTGAAAGACATTGCCCAAAAAGTCGGCCGTTCGGTCACGACCGTATCCCGCGCCCTGGCCGATTACGACGACGTCAGCCCCGAGACGAAAGCCCTGGTCCAGCAGGTGGCGGTCGAACTGGGTTACATCCCCAACATCAACGCCCAGCGCCTGCGCAAGCAGCGCGCCGACACCCTGGGGCTCATCCTGCCCACATTTGGCCCACGCTTCACCGATCCCTACTTCAGCGAGTTTCTGGCCGGTGTCGGCAACCAGGCGGCCAAACAGGGCTATGACCTGCTGGTTTCGACCCGCGCGCCGGGCGATGAGGAATTAGAAGCCTATCGCCGCAAAACCTGGGGCCGGCGTGTGGACGGCTTCCTCGTGGTGCGCACCCGCTGCAACGATCCGCGCATCGCTTTCCTGGTCGAAAATCAAGTTCCTTTTGTCGCCTTTGGCCGCACCGCCCAACCGGGCGATTTCCCCTACGTTGACGAAGATGGCGTACTTGGTATGCAACTGGTGACCGAGCACCTGATCGAGCGGGGGCACCGGCACATCGTCTGCCTGGCTCCGCCCGCCGGTTTGATGTTTACCACTTATCGTCTGCAAGGTTTTCACCAAACGATGCAGGCCCACGGGCTGGCGGTGGATGAAAGCCTCATCGTCTACGGGGACCTGACGCAACGTTCAGGCTACAACCTGGCCCAAGCAATCCTGGATCGAGAAAAACCGCCGACGGCTATCGCCGCTTGCAACGATTTGATGGCCCTGGGCGCGATGAGCGCGGCCCAGAACCAGGGGCTAACCGTTGGCCGGGACATCGCCATCACCGGCTTCGACGATGTGCCGCCCGCCGAACACTCCCACCCGCCGTTAACCACCGTCCACCAACCAATTTACAAGATTGGCGGGATGGTGTGCGAGATGTTGATCAAGCTTTTGCGCGGTGAGGCGTTGGCCGAACGACAGGTCATCCTGGAACCCTCGCTGGTCGTTCGCGCTTCCAGCGGCCAGGCAGGGCAACCTTGACATATTGTTAGTCAATGAGTCGGCTGGTCAGTTGGTCGTTTTGACCAATCAACCAATCAACCAATCGACCAATCGACCAACCAACCAACTGGCCAATCAACCAATCGACTAACCGACCAATTGGGAAGGAGGTGATTTTGGGAAACAGCGTTAAAGCAAGGCAAGGTCAATTTGTAACATCAAATCAGTTCAACTAATCACATTCAAAAAGGAGTGAAGAGTTATGAAACGCCTGTTTGTCTTTCTTCCGTTGATGATCATTCTCAGCCTGATCGCCGCCCAGTGTGCACCAGCTCCCACCCCCGAAACGGTCACCGTGGTCGAGACCGTTGAGGTTGAAAAGATCGTGACCAAAGAGGTGGAGGTCGAGAAGATCGTCACCCAAGAAGTGGAAGTCGTCGTCACCAAGGAGGTGGAGGTCGAAAAAATCGTTGAGGTGCCGGCCGAACCTATGGAAAGAACCGTGGTTGAGTTCTGGACGACCGACAACGAGGAAGAGCGTGTCAACACCTACGAAGCGGTTGCAGAACGGTTTATGGCCGAACATCCTGAAATTGAAGTGCGCATCGTCCCGATTGAGGAAGCGGGCGTGTCGCAGCGCATTGCTACCGCCCTGGCCGCGAACCGCCTGCCCGACATCGTGCGTATGGGCGTTGAGCGGGTGGCGGCCTTCGCCGCCGATGGCATCCTGGACGAGGACGCGGCGGAAGCGGTCATCGCCAGCATCGGCGAGGATGACTTCCGCGCCGGGCCGCTGCAAATGGTCACCAACCCCGCCAGCGGCAAGCGCGCCGCCGTACCCTACGACGGCTGGATTCAGGCCATCTGGTACCGGGCCGACGTGTTCGAGGATTTGGGCTTTGATCCGCCTGTCACCTGGGAGGCCATCCAGGCCGCCTGCCAGGGCACACCGGGCACCGGCGGACTGCTCTACGGCATCACCCTGGGCACCGACCCCGGCCAGAACTACGGGCATCAGGTCTTCGAGCAGGTGGCGATGTCGAACAACGCCTGGCCCTTCGACGAAGACGGCAACGTCACTATGAACACGCCGGAGATGATCGAGGCCCTGGAATTCTACGCCGGCCTTCAGAACTGCGCCCTGCCCGGCCCGCAATACTGGCGCGGCGCGCGCGAGGCCTACGAACTTGACCAGTCGGCGATGCTGTTCTACAGCACCTACATCATGGACGACCTGGTCGATGGGTCCGGTATGGAAGGCGGCGGCAAGGTCGATATCGCCGTGGAAGACCTGGCGGCCAACACGGGCTTTGCCCCGGAGATGGTCGGTCCGAACGGCTCCGCCTCCTACGGCCAGTTGGTGACGCTGGGCCTGATGCAGGGCGCTGACCCCGAGGCGCAGATGGTGGTGGAGTACTTCCTGACCGACGGCTATCAGGACGTCCTGAGCCTGGCCCCCTTCGGCAAGGTGCCCGTACTGAAGAGCGCCGTTGCCGAGTGGAAGGGCAGCAGCGATTACTTCGCCAACTACTCTGGCGACACGCTAGACCAGATCGCCAACGGCTACGAGACGATGCAGCGCTGGCTCTTCCGCCCCGATTACGACGCCACCCAACGGGCCGTGATCGGCGACATCGAAGGCCGGCTATTGATCCCGCAGGCCATCAGCAACATCGCCCTGGAAGGGACGATGACCCCTGAAGTTGCTGCCGAATGGCTCCAGGAGCAGGTAGAAGCGTTGCTGGCCGAGCGCCAGAGCGAATAGGGTTGCTTTGGTTGCCTTTAACACTGTAGGGGCGAGGCGCGCTCTGCGCTCGCCCCTACGGAGAGGAATGATGACTGTCTCAGCCAAACCTTCGGAATTGCCCAGCAGCCGGCGCTGGAACTCGCTCCAGGCCCGCGAGGCCCGTCTGGCCTGGTTGCTGGTCCTGCCCACGGCGGCCATCGTCTTTGGGCTGGTGGTTTTCCCGGCCATTTTCAGCGTCTGGATCAGTTTCCGTGACGTTGGCCTGCACAACCTGAACGACGTCTTCAACGCCCCCTTTGTCGGGCTGGACAACTACCGCAAAGTCGTGAACGATTTCGCCTTCAAATTTCAGGGGTTGCAAAGCCTGGGGGCAGCGGTCACCAGCGTGGTCTACTCGTTCGCGGCCACCACGGTGACCCTGATCATCGGCCTGGTCGCGGCCCTGCTGCTCAACCGGCCCTTCCGCGCCCGAGGCGTGATGCGGGCCATCTTTTTGTTCCCGTACGTGGCCCCAATCATCAGCGTCGCCTTCGTCTGGCGCTGGATCCTCGACCCGCGCCCCTCCGGCGTCGTCAACGACATCCTGATGAATCTGGGCCTCATTGAGTTGCCCAAAGCTTACCTGGCCACGCGTGGCCTGGCCCTGCTGTTGATCATCCTCTTCGAAGCCTGGCGCTACTTTCCCTTCGCCATGCTGATGATCCTGGCCCGGCTGCAGGCGATAGACCGCACCCTGTACGAAGCCGCCGACGTCGATGGCGCAACCGCCTGGGCCAAATTCCGGTACGTCACGCTGCCCGAGCTGCGCTACATCCTGGGCGCGATTTTCCTGCTGCGCCTGATCTGGACCTTCAACAAATTCGATGATATTTTCCTGCTGACCGGCGGCGGCTTCGGGACCAATGTATTGCCCGTGTTGACCTACCAGTTCAGCTTCAAGCTGTTCGATTTCGGCCGGGGCGCGGCCACGGCCATGATCCTGCTGGCGATCCTGGTCGTTTTCCTGATCGTGTACGCCACGGTGATCATGAAGAATGTCGAGGAGTAGGCGGAGGGAACGATGAGCCATCAAAACGCCGATTTTTCTGCCGACGACCCCCCGGGGCAGAAGTCTGCCCCGGTTCAAATGACAGGCGATGACCGTCTGAACCTGCTCGATCACCTGGCCCGCTGGATCAATTGGCCCCGTTTCGTGTTTGCTCTGATCCTGATTTTTTTCCTGACGAGTATCCTCTTTCCCTTCTACTGGATGGTTAGTTCATCCTTCAAAACGCGGGCCGAGATCGGGGGCCGGGAACCGGTCTACATCCCCAGCGGGTTACAACTGGAAGCCTACGACGAACTATTTAACCCAAACAATGAAAGCTTTAAGAACTTCGCCATCAACATCGCCAACAGCATCAGGATCGCGGTTCCCACGGCGCTGATCGCGGTCATCCTGTCGATTTTTGGGGCTTATGCGGTGGCTCGCCTGCACTTCCGGGGGAAGGAGCTGCTCCTGAACAGCATCCTGCTCATATACCTGTTTCCGGGCATCCTGCTGATCATCCCCCTCTTTGCCATGCTGGCCCGGATCGGGGACCAACTCGGCTTCGAGGTGCAGGATAGCCTGGCTGTTCTGACGGTGACCTACCTGGCCCAGACCCTGCCGGTGGCGATCTATATGCTGGCCAACTACTTCCGCACCATCCCCGCCGAGATTGAGCAGGCCGGGCTGATCGACGGTTGCAGCCGCCTGGGTGTCATCTGGCGGATCACCATCCCGCTGGCGGTCCCTGCCCTGGTGTCGGTGTCCATCTACACCTTTATGATCGCCTGGAACGAGTTCCTGTACGCCTTTGTCTTCTTGAACGACCGCGATTTGTTCACGATGCCGATTAAGATCAACGCCATCTTCAACGATCCCAGCCCGCGCCCGCACGTGGTTATGGCCGCTTCGACGATCATGACTCTGCCCATCATTTTTCTCTTCCTGGCCCTGGAACGGTTCCTGGAAGAAGGGCTTTCGGCGGGGGGCGTGAAAGGCTAATGGCTGAGGGTAATAGTGCTCAGCTCCGGCATCGGGAAGTGTTTGATATTTTACGTCTGGTTTAGCTTCATTTCACATCAAACGTACTCATATGCGAAACCGCACTAGACAACACGAGTCACGAAGAGAGGCTGAACGTGCGCATTGGTTTTATCTCAACCCGTCTCAACGGCACCGACGGCGTTTCGCTGGAGGTGGAAAAGTGGGCCAAAGTTTTGCGCCGCCTGGGGCACGAGCTGTTCTACTGCGCCGGCGAACTGGACGGCTACGCCGCCGGCGGCACGCTAATTCCTCAGTTGCACTTCGACCACCAATCGATCGTGCTGTTGGGCCAGCGCGCCTTTGGCCACAGACCGGACCAGGACGGCGAGAAACTGTGCGACGAAATCTACGCCGCCGCCGACGAAATCCGCGCCCCCCTGCGCTATTTCATCCGCTCCAACCGTCTCGATCTGATCATCGTCCAAAACGCCCTGACCATCCCTATGAATCTACCCCTGGGCGTTTGCCTGACCGGCCTGATCGCCGAGCTGGGCATCGACACCATCGCCCATCACCACGACTTTTTCTGGGAGCGGCAACGCTACCAAACCAACTCCATCCTGGACCTGCTCGACACCGCCTTCCCGGCCAAACTGCCCAGCATCCGCCACGTGACCATCAACACCATCGCCCAAAAGCGCCTGAAAGTGCGGCGCGGCATCGATTCCGTGGTCATCCCCAATGTTCACGACTTCGCCAGAACGCCGCCGGAGATCGACGCCTACAGCAGCGATTTTCGGGATATGCTGGGCCTTTCTGAAGACGATCTCTTCATCCTCCAGCCGACGCGAGTCATTCAACGCAAGGGGGTTGAACTGGCCCTGGAACTGGTGCACCACCTATCGTTTCCGAACGCCCACCTGTTCATCACCCATCGCGCCCACGATGAGGGGCTGGACTACTGGCACTGGCTCAAACGTGAGGCCACCGTAATGCAGGTCGATCTGCGCCTGATCGATCATCTGATCAGCACCGAGCGCTCAAAAATCGACGGTCACAAAATCTACTCGCTGTGGGACGCCTACCCTCACGCCGACCTGGTCACTTATCCCAGCACCTACGAGGGCTTCGGCAACGCCTTGTTGGAAGCGATCTACTTCAAGCGCCTTACCGTCGTCAACCGCTACCCCGTCTACAACGCGGATATTGAACCGCTCGGCTTCGAGTTTATCGAGCTGGATGGCTTCGTTGATGATGACGCGGTCAATAAAACCCGGGAGTTATTGAACGATCCAGACCAGGTCAACGCGATAGTCGAGAAGAACTACGCCATCGCCCAGGAGCATTTCTCCCTGGAAGTCCTCGAGCACAAGTTGAAAGATGTGCTCGCCAGTTTCTAAACTCTCGACAGTCACAATGGTTGGCGGATAGGTTGGAGTAACCGTGAAACCGAAAAATGATTCGGGCACCCCAAACCTGGCCAATCAGCTCCAGGATCACCTGGCATTTCTGTACGGACCAGATGCGGCTAACCGGCTCTGGCCCCAGCTTAAGACCCGCCTGGCCGAGTTTCGCAACCTCAACCCCCATCTTTCCGAGAACGTGCGGCCTCCAGCCGAACGCCTGACGGAGCGGGACGCCATCCTGATCACCTACGGCGACCAGATCAGCGAGCCAGGCCAAGCGCCTCTGCAAACTCTGGCCGGCTTCCTTGAAGCGCACCTGGTCGAGTCGATCAGCACCGTTCACCTCCTACCCTTCTATCCCTACTCGTCCGACGACGGTTTCTCGGTGATCGACTACCGCCGGGTAGACCCCAACCTGGGCACGTGGGACGACGTGGATCGCCTTGGCCGGCATTTCCGGCTGATGTTCGACGCCGTGATCAACCACATCTCCCGCCAGAGCGCCTGGTTCCAGGCTTTTGTGCGGGATGAAGCGCCTTACAACGATTTCTTCATCACGGTTGACCCCGCCACCGATCTGTCGGCGGTGGTGCGCCCACGCGCGCTACCGCTGCTCACCCGCGTTGAGACGGCCCGGGGCGCCCGCCACGTCTGGACCACATTCAGCGATGACCAGATCGACCTCAACTACGCCAACCCCCAGACCCTGTTCGATGTCATCGACGTCCTGCTGTTCTACGTGGAGCGCGGCGCGGAGATCATCCGCCTGGACGCCATCGCCTATCTGTGGAAGGAGGTCGGCACGCCCTCCATCCACCTGCCGCAGACGCACCGGGTGATCAAGCTCTTCCGCAGCATCCTGGACGCCGTAGCGCCCGGCGTGCTGCTCATCACCGAAACCAACGTCCCCCACCGGGACAACATCAGCTACTTCGGCGACGGAAGCGACGAAGCCCAGCTGGTCTACCAATTTTCGCTGGCGCCCCTGGTGCTGAACGCCATCCACACCGGCAGCACCCGACACCTGCAAAAGTGGGCCGCCGGCTTGACCACCCCCTCGCCGCAGACGACGTTCTTCAACTTTCTGGCCTCGCACGATGGCATCGGCCTGATGCCGGCCCGGGATATTCTGAGCGAGGCGGAGATCCAGGCCCTGGTGGACACAACCCAACGTCACGGCGGTTACGTTTCCTCCAAAACCAACCCCGACGGCTCGCAAAGCCCTTATGAACTGAACATCAACTACTTCGACGCGCTGTCGAACCCGTCTCATTTGGGCGCTAAGGAGACAATGGATCTCCAGGTCCGGCGCTTTATGGCGGCTCAGGCGATGATGCTGGCCCTAAAAGGGGTGCCGGGGATTTATATGCACAGCCTGCTTGGCTCTCGCAGCGACCAGGCCGGGGTGAAAAAAACGGGCCGTTACCGGTCGATCAACCGGCAGAAATTCGAGCGGGATGAACTCGAGCGGGAGCTATCCGATCCAACCTCGCTGCGCTACCGGGTGTTTCAAGCCTTCCGGGAGCTTTTGGAACACAGGCGGGCGCATCCCGCCTTTCACCCCAACGGCGGGCAGCAAATTCTTGAGGGAAACGAGGCCGTCTTCGGCCTCCTGCGCACCTCGCCGGACGGGGTTGAAAAAATCGCTTGCCTGCACAACGTCTCGAACGCCGCGCAATCGATCCAACTTGATCTGGCGGCTTTCTCCTTACCGGCCAGCCCCACTAACCGCGATTTGGTGGGCGGCGTTCGCTATCGAGCGGATGAAACGGGGGCGCTCTCCATCAGGCTGGAACCCTATCAGGTACTCTGGCTACATTTGGGGGATGAATAGCCACTCCCGCTTGTTCAAAATAATACAAACATTTTGACAAAACGCGGCTTAACCTGTATAATTTTTCACAACAATAAGTTTTCTCCTTTCTTATTGTTGTTTGCCTCCCCCTATTGCCCCGGTCCCCTGCCGGGGCAATTCTTTTCTAGCGGATCGCTCCGAGCTAGCTTTCGAGATTCCGGTAGAACGAATTCATATCACCGCAATAGACTCTCCTTCGCCGGCAGCGATTGCAGGTACATCCAGAGGGCCCTCAGCTCGTCATCGCTGAACTTGGCGAAGGCCTCCCAGGGCATGAAGTCGGGGTCGAGTTCGTGACCGTGGGGGCTGACGCCGGTGCGGATGGTTTGGATGAACTCCGCTTCGGACCACTCGCCCAGCTCGCCGCCAGGGGTCAGGTTCGGGCCTGGCGGGGCCTCAGGGTCAAACACATAGCCAGCCAGATCCGCCCCGTGACAGGTCGTGCAGAGGGCCTGGGCCAGGTACACGCCGTATTCCTGGTTCGCCCCGATTTCAGGCATGGCCGGGTAAGGCTGGTTGTGGTCGATGACCTCCGCAGGGAAGACATCGCCGAACATGCCCGCCGCCAACATGACGCGGCCCATAAAGGGAAGTTCCGGCTCGGGCTGTTCGTCACCCACCCGCGGCACGGTCTTGAGGTAGGCGATGACCGCGCCCAGGTCTTCGGCGCTGAAGTGGATGAATACGTCGGCCGGCATGATGACGAGTTGCCGGCCGTCGGTGTCCACACCGTGGCGAATGGCCCGTATCAGGTCGGCGTCGCTGTGCGTTTCGCCCAGCCCGGTGATATTGGCGGCGTAGACCGTGGCGATGCCCGGCTCCTCGAACAGGAGGTCGCCGCTCAGGTCCTGGCCGTGACATTCTGTGCACAACGCCGGCCCCAGCGCCAGATGCTCGCCGCGGGCCAACGCCGCCGCGTCCGTGGGGATGGGGATGGCTTCGGCCTGGATGTCGTGGGTTTTGTTGAGCCGCTGCCCGCCGGCGATGCTCAAGCCCACAGCGGCCAGTATCGCCAACACAACCAGACCAGCCAGTCCAATGCCGACCCATTTCAATGCTTTTCTCATGACTCAGTCCTCCGTTTATTGATTACCACTCCAGCGTCTCCTGCACACCCCAGCCCAGGTCTTCGTCAATCAGATCGATGCGGCTGGGGGTGACGCGAACCACCAGGTAGAGGGCGTCCGGCTGCATGGTGGAGACCCAGCGGGGCAACAACCTGGCCCAGTCGGGCGCCTCGACCGGCCGGGCCGTACCCTGAATTTGCAGCCAGCGCAGGCCGGCGCCGGAGGAAGCCTGCACGATCAACACCACCTCGGATTCCTGGGCCAGGTGATGGGCCATGTCCGCCCAGCGGGGCAGCAGGCAATCCACTTCCAGCTTGTGGCTGCCGGCGGTCCCCGGCCGGGGACGATACCAGACTGGCATGGCCCATACTCCTGGCGCCCCCCTCGTGCTGATGACGCCTGTCCGCTGGTGGGCCAGAAAGGCAGCTATCCGTTCTCGTTGCTCATCGGGTGAGTTCATTGGCTGCCTCGACCGGACTGGGATTCGTGACGCAATCGGCTTGCTTACGCCACCGCTTTAGTGGTCAAGGCCGGCTCACCCGCGCCGGACCAGAGCGCATACCCCATCCAGAGCAGGGCCACGCCGAACACGACAGAGGAACCGGGGATGTCCAGCATAAGGAGGGCCAAGAACAACACGGCCCCGGCCATTAGCAGCACCGCCGCACCGCGCGGTAGCACCCTCGCTTGCAGCGCAGCCAGGCCAAAGAGGAGCCAGCCCAGTGCAAACAGAACGAAGCTGAGCATAAACCCGGCTGCCAGCAGCCCCGCGGGTTCAGTGTCCAGCAGTTCCGGGGCTGCTCCGGCCAGCCACGACCCTATGAAGGCCGCACTCCACTGCAAACCAAATACCATCGCTGTGCCGGTGAAGGCCGCCAGAAAGGCGACCAGCCCCAGCGTCCCCGCCTGTTCGGCCTGACGCGCATGCAGCCCCACCAGCCCCAGGCTCGTAAGCACGATCGGCACGAGAAAAGCTATCCGCACGATGATCAGGGCGCCTGTCCCTGCTACCACACTTTCGGGCCGGCCGCCAATGATGACGGCCTCCGCCACATCGAAGACGGCCAGCAGCACACCCCCTACCAGGGCGGCCAGCCCACTCCAACGGATGAGATTTGAAGATGACATTTGCAATTTCCTCCTTCTATTGGGATAAAGTTGTCCTGGCTCTTTCGGAACTCAGGGGGTTGACAAACCCGTGATGCGTGAAACGTGACGATTGATCACGCAGTATACATCACGCATCACGTGTCACCGACGGAGCCTCACGAATCCCGAAGGGCCGTTGTCCTTTGCCCCAGGTTACCCGATTGCGAGGGCGTTGTCATCGCACCAAGGTGTGATATGGAGGAGAAAGGGGGTGGGATTTTAGGGAAACCGTTTGACAGGTCAGCTAAGCCCCAGCTCGCGGGCACGAGCGATGGCCTGGGTGCGCGAAGCCACGTCCAGCTTGCGGTAGATGTGGGTCAGGTGGGATTTGACGGTCCACTCGCTGATGACGAGGCGTTCGGCAATGGCCCGGTTGCTGTAACCGGCCACAACGAGGCGCAGCAGTTCGACCTCCCGCGGGGTGAGGGTCTCGCCGGTGTGGGGTACACGGAGCGGATGCGGTTCGTCGTCTGCGCCCAGCAAATCTAACAGGTATGCCGCGTAGGTCGCGTGGACGCCCTGCTCCACCGCCAGGCGTAATAGCGGCGCGATGCTTTGCCCTTCCACCAGGATGGCAAAAGGGATGCCCAGTTGCTCGTGGTAGGCCAGCGCCGGGGCCAACTCGGCCAGCGCTTCCTGGCGGCGACCCTGTTCCAGATATAGGCGGGCCAGCATCAGGCGGGTGCTCCCGCTGATGGTGGAGCAGCGGTCTTTCTGCTCGAGCACCTCCGGCCGGCGCAGGGCGCGTTCCGCCTCCCCATAGCGCCCTGCTGCCATCTCCAGCAGGCTCCCCATCCAGGCGCGGCAAATCCGGGCATCCGGAGTTTCCCGCTGGGGGTTTTCTAGAGCGCACATCTGGGCGTAAAACTCACGCGCTTCCTTCAAACGACCTTGCAACCAGCGCACCCGCCCCGCGACAAATAGGTAGACGGCCAGATCAGGCGGTGGTGGATCTGTTTGGCTAACTCCCAGAAACAGCAAGTCGAACAGCGGCTCGACGGCGGCATAATCCCCCCGGATTGCGTGGGCGATCATCAGATATAAAGCCGCGTCCATGCCTGAGAAGGGATGTCCGCCCAGCCGTTCTCTGAGGGACAGCGCGCTTTCGCCGGTGCGAATGGCTTCCGCCAACTGCCCTCGAAACAGGTGTAAGACCGTTGCCATCTCCTCGATGACCAGGCGCAAGGGGCTGGCCTGGTCGCCGACCTGGGACCTGGCCTGACGGCAAATGCGCTCCAGCTCTTCAAGTCCCCCCGGCAAGAAGACCAGGCCCGGGTCAAGGAAGTAGAACGTCATCAGGTGAAGCAGGTCCGGCTCGCCGGCCTGCTGGACCAAGGCCATAGCCGCTTTGAAATCCCGCTCGGCCTGCGCCCAATCCCCCACTGCCAGTCTGGACAATGCGCGTCCCAGCAGGGATTCAATCCGGGTGTGAGGGGGAATAGGGAACGTCAGGGCCTGGCCAAACAGGGCGCCACTCCGCTCCAAATCGGCCTGAAAAACGGCACAGATGGCCAGATTAGCCAACACCTCGCCCTCCCCGGCCCCGTCGCCGGCCGCCGCGAAGCCTTGCCGGGCGCGTTCCAGCAACGATTGCACCTCCTCCCAGTTGCCTTTCCAGAAGGCGCAGTTGCTCAAGAAGTGCAGCAGGCGCGGGCGGCTCTCCCGAACAGAAGCGGGCAGCGCGTTGATCCAACGGCCAAGGGTGTCCAAATAGCCCCGGGCGAACATCTCGGCCCCGATCTGTTCGATGAGCTCCGCTGCCTCCGGCCACGCGGCCGCGGCCAGATAGTGACCCACTGCGCGGGCGGGGTCGCTTTCAGCCTGAGCCGCCCGCAGGTGCAGTTCCGGTACGCGCTCCGCCAACTCCTGCTGGAGCCGGTGGCGCAGGAATTCGGCGAAGAGATCGTGGTAGCGGTAAGTTGGAGATTGGAGATTAGAGATTGGAGAATGTAGATTGACCACGAAAAGATTTCGCCGGTAGACCTCTTCCAGGAGACCGGCGGCATCGTCCCGCCCCGTTACGGCCTGGCACAGGGCAGGGGTCAGTTCGGACAGAAGGGCGGTTTGTAACAAAAACCTTCTTAGCTGCGGTTCCTGCTGATTGAGTACCTCGTCGGCCAGGAAATCAAAGACGAGGCGGTCGGTGCGCGCCAGGTCCTCGATAAAGGCCCGGCGGTCTGTGCCAGGGGGTAGACGGCTCAGCGGAGCGGCCAGGAGGCGCAAGCCCACCGCCCAACCCTCGGTGCGCGTTTGCAGGATTCCCGCCTCATCGGGCGAGAGGCCCAACCCCAGGCGGTCGTTGAGAAAGGTCGCCGTTTCCTCGAGGGTGAAGCGCAGGTCGGCCAGGCGCAGTTCCGCCACCTGCCCCCGCGCCCGCAGGCGAGCCAGGGCCAGGGGCGGATCCACTCGCGTGCCCGCCACCAGGCGCATCTGCGGCGGCATGTGTTCGAGCAGGTAGTCCAGCGCGGCGAAGATGGCCGGTTCGTTGATGCGGTGCAGATCATCCAGGACCAGGGCGAAGGGATCGGCGAGGGTTTCCAACACGTCGTTGATCAGGACGCTGATCACGCGCCACGCCTCGGCGCCGGGGTTGGCGGGGCCGGCCAGGAGGGTTTGGGCTGTAGCCCCGCAGAGTGGGTTCAGGTGCTGCAAAGCGAAGATAAACGCGGTCAGGAAGCGGACTGGATCGTTGTCTCCTACGTCCAGGGACAACCAGGCCACCCGGGGATTTTGGATATCGGATATTGGGTACTGGATATTGGGTATTGGAGCTCCAGTACCCAATATCCAATATCCATACTCAGCCAGGAGGGTGGTCTTGCCGAAGCCGGCCGGGGTAGAAACCAGGGTGAGCGGATGTGAGAGAACGGCGTCGTGTAGGGCATCCAGCAGGCGCGAACGAGGGATCACGTCCTCGCGTAGCAAGGGCGGGTGAAATTTGGTCCCTGGCAGCCAGCTTTGTAACCGCGCCGGTTCAATTTCCATCACCGTGTGATAGGCTTTGTACTTTTCAATGTGTTGAGCATCCTCCCCCGACCTAAAAGGCAGCCTTTTTTGATAGGGATCGCTCTCGGAAGCCCCGTGGCTAAAAATACAGCCGGGTGACGGTCTCGGCCACGCAGGCCGGTTTGGCCGCTCCGTCGATTTCGACCGTAATCTTGTTGACCAGTTGCAACCCGCCGCCTTTGACCTCCTCCACGCTTTGCAACTCGGTCCGGGTTCTGATCCGGGCCCCGACCGCAACCGGATGGGGGAAACGAACCCGGTTCAGGCCATAATTCACCCCCATCTTGAGGCCGGGGTAGCGCGGTTTGTCCGGGTTGACGCTTTCGGTCAGGTAGGGGATCAGCGACAGGGTCAGATAACCGTGGGCAATCGTCGCGCCAAACGGCGATTCGGCGTTGGCCCGGTCCACGTCGGTGTGGATCCACTGGAAATCACCCGTCGCTGCCGCAAACTGGTTGATCCGGTCCTGGGTGATGGTCAGCCAGTCACCAACGTGCGTCTCCGTGCCGACCTTGGATTTCAAATCTGCCAGAGCAGCTTCGAGAGACATGGTTCCTCCTTGATGGGTCTAGTGCGTGTTCGAAATTCTATGAAGACCGGGGGTGTGGGGGGTGTTCCCCA